>QKFE01000183.1 GCA_003252225.1 Kiritimatiellales bacterium
ATCCAGACTGAAAATCGCGGAAGAGGTCGAACAGCGGATCCGCGACATACAGGGTTCGGTTTCCGCCAAGGATGAAGAGCAGTATTTAAAATATGGAAACTAACAGGAGGTAAAACATGTTTAAGGCACTGGGAAGATTATTTCGGGCAATCGGCCATGCCCTGACGGGCAAGCTGGATGCGAGCACGAAGGGGCTTAATGAAAACCCGGTTGTAGTCCGTGCGCGGTACGATGAAATCATTGAAAAGAAACGCGAATCGATCCTGCAGGTGCGCAATGCGGTTGCCGGACTGATCCGCAATATTGAGCGCAAACGAACCGAGCTGAAAAACACCAACGAAGAGATTGAGAAAAAACAGCGCCTGATGAACGGCGCCAAGGCGATGGCTTCCAAGGTGGCGCAGGGCAAATCCCGCGAAGAGGCGCAGGCCGATCCGGAATTTGTGAAGTGCATGCGTGCCTATCAGGATTTCAAGAGTTCGCTTGAACTGCTGCAGCAGCGCAAGGAAGGACTTGAGGCGGATGTTGCGCAGACCGAGAAGGATTCCAAGGGATATGAAATCCAGCTGCAGTCGCTGCACCGCGAAATGCAGGATCTGCTGGACGAACGCGAGCGCAGCGTGGCCGACGTGGCGATGGCGCGCGAAACCCGGGCGGCAAATGAAGCCCTGTCCGGTATTGCCAACGACGGCACGGCCGATGATATGCGCCGCCTGCGCGAGTCGGTTGCCCAGGCCAAGGCCGAGGCGCAGGTGACTTCGCGGCTGGCCGGAACTGACACGGCGCGGCAGGAGGCGGAATTCATGGAGCTGGCCGGTTCGATGGAGGCTGAATCGGAATTTATGGATGATATTTTCGGCGAGGCCGCTCCGGTTGAAGCGGAATCGGCGCCTAAATCCGTCGGTAAGGAGTCGCTGCCGGAATAACGGCGAAATATGCAAACCAACAGAAGAAGGAGTTAAAATTATGAAAAAACAGTTTTTAGCCGCATGTGCCGTTTTATCGGCAGGGGGAACCATCGCAACCGCAGATCCGTCCTTTTCAATTGCCGTGAGCGAATATCCGTCATGGAGCGGAACCTTCCTGACGGCCTGCGATATCGGCCTGATCGACGGAGCCGAAGGCAAACAGGGCCCAATTGAAAAGAAGTGGAAAGTCGATCTCGTTGTAAAAGATGCCGACTACGATTCCTGCATCACCCTGTTCGTGAACGGCAATGTGGATGCGGCGTGCCTGACGAATATCGACAGTCTCGCGCCAAGCGTCAGCCGTAAGGCGGTGGCGATCCTTCCGACCTCCACCAGCGCCGGTGCCGATGCCTGTATTGTTCAGGGAGACATCACATCGGTGAAAGAGCTGAAAGGCGTTCCGGTTCGCGGACTTGCGGCCAGTGTTTCAGAATACACGTTCGACAAGGGTCTCGAAGCCCTCGGCGAAGATCCGAAGGAATACACCTTTGAGAATCTCGACCCGGTGCAGGTGGGTGTTGTGCTGCAGAGCGGAAATATTAAAGCCGGCGTTACGTGGAATCCGGTGGTGATGGAAACACTGAAAGCCAAAAGCGAACTGAAGCGGCTGTTTGATTCCAGCCTGATCAAAGGGCACATTATCGATATGGTGACGGCCTCGCGTGAATCACTTGAAAAGGAGGGCGGGAAAGCCTTCGCCTGTGCCGTGGCGGACACCTACTACACGATGTGCGGTCTGATGGAAAAGGAGGCAACGAAAGACAAAACACTGACCTCGATGGGCAAGCGTTTTGCCGGGCTCGGTTTGGCGGAGATGCGGATTATCGTGAAGGAAACCCAGTTCTATTCAACACCTGAAAAGGGACTCGCCCTTTTTCAGGGTTCGGAGCTGCCGAAAGTGATGACCGAAGATGTTCTTCCGTGGACGGTGCAGAAGGGATTGGTCGATAAGGATAACCAGCCGAAGCTTGCATATGGAAACGATGCCGCAGCCGCGCTCTGCTTCGACCCGCAATATATTGTGGCGGTAAAAGCCGGGAAATAAAGGTTCCAATGGTTGGAAAGAAAATATCCAAACGCACGGCGTTTATCTGTTCCTCCCTTTCGGTGCTGCTGCTCATTTCCGCCTACACGGTGATGGCGCACATGCAGCACCGGAAAAATCCGAACGACCGTACCGTGCCGACCTGGAAACAGCTCGGCGCGGGCGTGCGCTACCTGATCGAAAAACCGGCGGTGGAGCAGTCGGATGAGGCGGATCTTTTGGCCGCCGCGCTGGCAGACAGCGGAATGGAAATCGAAGTTGAAACCGAAAAGGAGGGCTTTTTGGAGAACCGGATTCTCTGGGAGGCTTCCAAGGCAACGCTGGGCCGTCTCTTCAGCGGATTGGCGGTGGGAATGGTGCTGGGTGTGCTTGCCGGGGTGCTGATGGGCTGCTTTCTGAAGGTGGATGCCGCCGTTGCCCCGCTGATGTTTTTCTTTTCGCGGATTATTCCAACCGCCGCGATGCCGATCTTTTTTAAACTGGCCGGAATTGATCTGAAAATGTATGTGGCCATGATCGCGTTCGGATCGATGCCAATTGTAACCCTGTCGGTTTCGCAGTATGTGCAGAGTTATCCCGACGAACTGCGGTTTAAAGCCTACACCCTCGGAGCGAGCCATGCGGAGGTCATCACAACCGCCATCATCCCCGGTGTGCTGCCGAAAATCTTTGATCTGGCGATTCTGATGATCGGCCCGGCGTTGGTTTACCTGATCGCGGCCGAGCAGATCGTGGCCGGGGAGGGGTTCGGCTACCGTATCCGCGTACTGACCAAGGCCACCCGTTTTGAGGCGGTTTATCCGCTGATTGTCGTGCTGACGCTTTATGCCGGCGTTATCACCTGCACGCTTAAACTGCTACAGCGTAAGCTGTGCCCATGGTATCAGCTGGAGGGGCGATAAAATGGACGACTGTATCCTGAAAATCGAAAATCTCTCCCATTGGTTTTCCAGCAACCGGGTGCTGCACAATGTCAATCTGGATGTTGTCCGTGGGCAGATTATCGCGCTGGTCGGCCCGAGCGGATGCGGGAAATCGACGTTGCTTCGTGCTATTGTCGGTACGCATCCGCCCTGTGCGGGGAAGGTGATGATGTGCGGCGGCGATGGTTCCGTCCGTGTTATCGATACACCGGATCGCGAGCGCGGAATTGTCTATCAGCGCTATTCGCTTTTCCCCCATTTGACCGCGCAGGAAAACGTGGCCTATGGATTGATGATCGACCAGACCTCGATTCCAAACCGCCTGTTCGGCAGGAAAAAATGGGGGCCTTTGCGCGCGCAGCACATGGAAGAGGCCGCCGCCATGCTTGAACGAATGCAGCTCGGTTCGGCCCTTAAAAAATATCCGCCGGAACTTTCGGGCGGTATGTGTCAGCGCGTAGCGATTGCGCAGGCGCTGATTATGCGTCCCTCCATTCTGCTGCTCGACGAACCGTTCGGCGCACTCGACGAAGCCACGCGCGAAGAGCTTCAGCGCGTACTGCTGACGCTTTATCAGGAAAATCTGGTGGCACGTAAAAACGACGAACCGCCGCCGCATACGGTGCTCATCGTCACCCACGAAATCAATGAGGCGATTTATGTCAGCGACCGGGTCATCGGTCTTTCACAGTATTGGGACTGGAAGGAAGTCGGCGAGAAAACCGCGCCCGGTGCAACCATTGTTTATGACAGGCCTGCGCCGGTATTTGCTCCCAACGATGAGCGTGACTTCATGGTGTTCCGCGAGCAGAAGGAGGAAATCCTGCACGCCGTGTTCGATCCGGAATATTGCCAGTCCTACACGGAATACAACCAGATGGCAGCGGGATTCTCAAAAGGAGGGAACGCATGAAGGCGCCGGAATATGGATTCGTGAAAGAGGCCGGCCGGATCATTAATTCCGGGCAGGCCCGCTCCATCTGTCTGACTGGAAATATCATGGATCTTTTCTTCTCCGCTTCCGGCGATGAAGGTGGTTACATTCCGCTTCCCGATATGCTGGTCGAGCGGTGGGCGGTGAGCGGAACGCTGGTGGTGGTCTATGAACTGAACGGGCCGATCCGTTTTCTGAATAAAGCCGATCAGCAGAAAATGCGCGAAGCGTGGGCCCGACTCTATAAGGATGAAAACCAGATTTCGATCGATCTGGCGCTGGCACGCACGCAGAAGCGGCTGGAGGAAATACGCCGCGATGCCTCGCAGACGTTCGACGCAAATCTGAAAAAGGCGTCCTCCAACCCGACGTATGCCCTCGAATTTCTCCGTCAGCTTTGCCTCTGTTCCCGCCTTTCGCGCGACGGCGTTCCGTTTCTCTGGGAGGATCTCATCATTCTCATCGAGGGCACCGATTTTCTGATTCCCGAAGGCGAAATCGCCGGCCTTTCTGATGTGGATCGTCAGCGCGTAGCGATCTGCCGCGACTGGCTCTCCGATCCGGGGTTCATGTCGGCGGGCGATAGTGTGGTGCTGATGGCCGAATCGAAGAGTCTGCTCAACGGGAAAGTTGCCCGGCTTCCGCAACTGCTGGAAGTTGAGGTTCCCGCTCCGGATCTGGAGGAGCGGCTGCATATCATCCGCTGGTTTAATGGACAGCAGCCGGAGAAGACCCGGCTTAAGCTGTGGGATTCGCAGGAGGCGTTGGCGCGGATGACTGCCGGACTCTCTTCGCACGCGCTGTTCCAGCTTCTTCGGCATAACACCCACACCGGAGAACGGTTGCGTCCGGAAGATGTGGTGCTGAAAGTCGAATCGTTTATTCAGGATCAGCTTGGCGAAGATGTCGTTGAGTTTAAAAAGCCTCAGCACGGGTTCAAGGATGTGGTGGGCTTTAAGCAGCTTAAACGGTTTTTGAAGGAAGAGTTTATTCCGCGGATCCAGTCCGGCGGAAAAGGCGCCCTCCCCGGCGCGGCGGTCGGCGGTCCGATCGGATCCGGTAAAAGCTTTCTGCTCGAGGCGGTGGCCGGCGAGCTGGATATGGTTGTGCTGGTGCTGAAAAATATCCGCAGCAAATGGTTCGGGGAGACGGATGTGCTCTTCGAACGGCTGCGGCGCATCATTCTGGCGCTCGACAAGTCGCTGGTGTTCGTCGATGAAGCGGATACGCAGTTCGGCGGCGTCGGGGCTGAAACCCATTCAACGGAACGGCGGCTGACCGGCAAAGTTCAGGCGATGATGTCCGATCCGGCCTTGCGCGGAAAAACAGCCTGGCTGCTGATCACGGCGCGCATCCACCTGCTTTCGCCCGATATCCGGCGGCCGGGACGCGCGGGGAGCCTGATCATTCCGGTGCTCGATCCGGAAGGAGAGGATTTGGAGCAGTTTATTGCCTGGATGATCCGGCCGGTTTTTTCCCGTACCGAAGCCTGCGAAAGCATCGGCGATGCAATAGATCAGTTAAAGCCGCTGGTCGAGGGGTATTATGCCGCCGCATTTTCCGAGGTTCGATCCGATCTTGCGGCTGCTGCTGAACTACAGGGGAAAGAGGGTTTGAATATCGGTGAAATCCGCGAGGTGATTCTCGATCATATTCCCCCGGCGGTTGAAAAGATGCGCCGATTCCAAACCCTGCAGGCGTTATTGAATTGCACGCGCCTGAGTCTGCTTCCCGGTTCGATGGATCGCGACCGGCTGGCTGAAATCCGCGAAGCGTGGCGCCGTGAAATTCAGGCTTTGGAAAATGAGGGTATCCGATAAGCACAGACGTCATTTCCAAATCAATGATCGAGAGTGACGGGCTGGTTGTCGCGGAACTCGAGCAGTTCAACCGGACGCAGGATTTCCGCTTTTTGGAAAAAGCCGCCGGTTAGAAACTGTACCGCACGCCGAGGTTGACGTTGCTGTTGTATTTAAACTGGCCGAAGAAGGTGTAGTCGCTTTCGCCGACGAAAAAATTGCCGTTGGCGGTGACTTTCCAGTGGTCGGAAATTTTATAGGTGATGATCGGGCGGAAGTAGGCATCGTTGTCGGACGGCGAATAGAAGGTGAAAAGGCTGAGCGTCAGGTTCTGGTTCATCAGCATTTTGGTTAGGCGCAGGGTGAGGAGATGGCGGAATTCATCGCGGGCTGTGGCGGTAGTCCCATACATTGCATTGTATTCCTGCTCATAGCCGTCATGATCCATCATCCATTCGAGGTAATACTGAACGCCGGCGGTCAGGTTTTTTGCGACTTCGCGTTCGTAGCCGGTCAGGAAGCGGAACTCATCGTTTGGAACGAATTGGGTCGGGCCGGATTCTTCGCGCGAGTCGTAGTAACCGATTTCGACATTGGCCAGTCCTTTTCCTGCCGAACCTTTTGCGCTGGCGCCGTACGCGTTCATTCGCGGGAAATAGGCTCCATTTGCATTTCCTCCCACCGGGCTTTTCCAAAAACCGTTGTAAAAATAGAGCGCGCCTTCCCAGCTCAGTACCGGGCGATAAAAACGGGCGGACATTTCGTAATCCTTAAACCATTCGTCGCGGCGCTCGGCATCGATCACTGCGTTTTGCCCTGCAATACTTTGCTGCATGGGATTCCAGTAGGAAACGCGGCGGCCGTCCACATAGCGGTCGGCATCCATGCGCGGCGAATAGGCCACATCAATGGTGCCGATGCTGGGAAAGAAACTGGCAAAGAGAGCGTCCGACGGAGCTTTCAGGTATTCTTCGTCGCGCCCCAGCAGGAACGAGTTCCAGTCTTTCGGAAAGAGGTCGTTGATAAAGATGAGATCGCCCGTTCCCCACGTTAAAATTTGCCGGCCGATTTTTACGTCCGACCAGTCCACCGGCGTGAAGAGCAGATTGAGTTCGCGCAGATCGAAAAATCCGTCGCCGTTTTCGAGATCAACCTTTTCAATATCGTCGGCCAGATCATCATAAACAAAATCGCCCCGTGCGGAAAATTCGCCCCAGTCAAAATAGGTTTTTGAATCGAGCTGAAGGCGCAGTTCGGAAAGGCTGCGTTCATCTTCGTACGGATCGTTCTGTGTCCGGTAACCGCCCCGCCCGTCAACAAACCCATGCAGTTCGGTATCAAGAGCATATGTTGCGGACGCAGCGAGAAGGCTCATGAGTGAAATCTGAACCACCCGCTCCGCTGAAGGACACAAAGAACACGAAGAGATATTCGGGATATATTTTTTAAAATCCATATTCAGTTCCTTCTTCGTGTTCTTCCTGTCTTCGTGGTTAATAATTCAAATTGCTTAGCGTGTGACTTCCCGCGGGGGGCGACGCAGGGAACGTTCGTTTGTGGTGTCGAAGATCTGTTCGTTCAGGCCGATGTCGTATTGGATATTCGAGAAGGTGTTGACGGTTTTGCCGCCGGTATTGAGATCGGAGACGACCGATTCGATGACGGTCGGGTAGCCTTGAATCGTTTCGACTTTAGTGGCTTCGACGGTGCGGTAGAGTTTTCCGTTTTTGTCGAAGTATTCGGCTTTGCGCGGCAGGAAGGTCTCTTTATCAATCCGGATGGTATAGTGGGAGAATTCAACCGAGCCGGGATCTTTTGGCGTGTTTTTAATGACATACTGGGTGTCGGTGGTTTCGGCCAGTTCGTGCACGTCATCATTCAGGTTGCGGCCGGAGACATCTTCGTAAACAAAGTCGGAGCCGACGAACGAGGTGCGTTTATCGCCGGGGGCGATTTCTCGGTTCAGGTTGAGCGCGGGAAGGAACATTTGCCGGACATCATTTTCTCCTTCGCCTACTTTTTTCCACACACGGAAAATCTGTTTGTACAGGTCGGCCGGTTTTTTGAAGTAAACATAAAATTTTTGGTCGCCGCCTTCAAAGTTCATGCGTAGCAGGGTGAATTCGCGCGTACGTTCGGAGCCGGATTTATCGATGATTTTCATTTCGACGTCGGCTTTGCCGTCTTTGCCGGCATAGTACGACGCCTGATTGGCTTTGTTCACAATTTCATCAACGCTCATTTCGGCGTAAACGCCCGATACGACTGCAACTGCGGTTAATGCTGTAATCCACTTTTTCATTTTCATTCTCCAGTTGTTAACCACGAATTATACGAATGGGCACGAATCTTATTCGTTTGGATTCGCTTGATTCGTGGTTTCTGTTTCCTTTTTAAATAACCATTTCTGTAAGCCGGTGATGAGGGCGGCGAGGATGAAGAGGGTGGCGATCCACGATACGGCCATGATGGTGGCGAGGAAGAAGCCGACGGTTTTATAGGGCACCAGCGGCGCGAACAGCAGCGGCGTGAAGCCGATGGAAATAATGATCGCGTTGCGGCTGATCGCCATCGCCGGTTCCTGGAACATGTGCCAGATGGCATCCTTCCATCCGCCGAATTTTTTAGTCAGCTCGCGCGCCCGTTCAAGGAAATGGATGGCAAAATCCACACTCAATCCAAGCGTCAGCGAAGAGAGCACGGCGACCGGCATGTCGTAGTCTTTGCCGACCCAGCCGATGAGACCGTAAATGAAGGTGATGGTCACCGTCAGCGGAATCATGGCGAGCAGCCCGAAAATAAATGACCGGAAGAGCACCATCATCATCACAAGCACAACGACGAAAGAGCTGAGCAGGGAGTTCATCATGCCGGCGACCATTTTTTCCTGCCACACGACATTGAGGTAGGTCAGTCCTGCCCAGCCGGAATCAAACTCCTCCGGCGGCGGATTTTCGGCCATCCAGTTTTCAATCTGTTCAGCCACGGCGACCATGTCGGTATTGTCGCCGCTCTTGAGCTGAATCCAGAGGTTCAGTTCGTTGTAATCTTTTGTGACGAGGTGGAACAGGCTGTCCTTTTTCTTCATCCCTTCGAGCTGGGCGAAGACCTGTCCGACGGCTGACGGGTTCGGCGGAATGGCGTTGAATGCTTCATTCTGCTCAGCAGCAGCGTCGGCCATAAAGTTCAGCTCATAGTTGGCCTTTTTCAGCGAGTCGACGGCGGAGCTGGTTTTACCGATGCCCGGAACGGTTTTCATGAAGTCCTGCAACTTTTCGACATAGGCCAGCATTTCCGGCCGCTTAAAGGTTGGCGCGGTAAATTCGGCGCGCATTTCAAACAGGAAGTCGGTGAAAGAAAGGGAGGTCTGGCTGTCGCAGAAATCAAGCGCTTTATTCTGCAAATCTTCGCCGGACTGATCGGTCAAATGATTTATGAGCT
>QKFE01000286.1 GCA_003252225.1 Kiritimatiellales bacterium
GGCGATGCGTTCGGGCACTGTTTCAATCCACGGTTCGAGCGCGGTGCCTCTCAGCAATTCATAAAATGGGGCGTAATCAATTTTCATTTGATGAGTCCTAACCGCGAATGGACGCCAATGGACACGAATTTTTTATTGGCGTTTATTCGTATTCATTCGCGGTTTTATTTAACGGCGAGCATCGACATAAAGTTAAAGCACTGGAACCAGACATCGACCGATTTGAAACCGGCGTTTAACAGCCGCGCTTTGTGGGCGGGAATGGTTTCGGGGATGAGCACGTTTTCGAGGGCGGAACGTTTTTGGCTGATTTCGAGGTCGGAATAGCCGTGCGCTTTTTTGAAGTCGTGATGAATATCGGCCAGCAGTTCGTTCAGATGTCCGTCTTCGAAAACGACCTTTTCGGAGAGGATTAAAACTCCGCCCGGTTTCATTCCCGCGCAGATTTTTTCAAGCAGGCCTGCCCGGTCTCCGGGGGGAATAAATTGAAGGGTGAAATTCAGAACCACGACGGAGGCCTCGGCGATTTCAACGGCCCGGATATCGGCGCAAAGGGTTTCGACGGGCGTCGGGTTGTGATCCCGTTCCACCGCTTTTCGGCAGCGTTCAACCATCGCCTCGGAACTATCGACCGCGATGATTCGGCAGTTTTCGGCGGTAATTCCGCGCCGTATTGAAAGGGTTGCGCCGCCGAGCGAGCAGCCGAGGTCGTACAGGTTGGTGCCGGGCCGGGCATAGTGTTCGGTCAGTGTTTCAATCATCGTGATAATTGAGCGGTATCCGGGAACGGAGCGTTCGATCATATCGGTGAAAACGTCGGCCACCTGCGCGTCGAAACGGAAATCGGCGATGTTTGCCAGTGATTCGGAGTAGATTCGGTCTTTGTTCATGGCGGCGGAATGTAGCACAGGGGGTCGGGGCGGTAACGGTTTTTTTCCGTCGGGGCGCATTTCCCGCGGAGGAAAAAGCGAATCGCCAAACGGGGCGAAGTGTGGTGCTATGAAAGCGGTGAATCGGAGGAGTACGATGAAGAAGCTTGTTTTGACAGTCCTTTTCGCGCTTTTAGCCGCCCGGGCCGGCGCGGTGATTTTGGCGGGCGGCGACGGAATGCAAAATACAAATGCCCCGACCGGCGGGCAGGGCTGGGATTATGTCGGGCGGATTACCTCCGTCAATGGCGCGCCCTCAAGCGTAACCTACCTTACCAACAACTGGTTTATTACCGCCTACCACATCAAATATTATGACAATCCGACCGGCGTGCTTCTCGGCGGATCCGCCTATCCGATCGACCCCGTCAGCTGGACGCGGCTGACCAACAGCGTCGGTGGCAATGCCGATCTCATCATGTTTCGGGTGGCGGGCGGTACGGTGGCGCTTCCCGGGCTGACGGTGCGCTCCTCCGCCACTCCGAACAGTTCCGGGCTGACGATGATTGGAAACGGCCGCAATCGGGAAATCAGTGAAACCACCTGGAACAGTGCCTGGGAGGAAGGCGGAAAGCCGATAGCCTACCGCGGGTACAAATGGGCGACGGGATCAACTAAACGCTGGGGCACAAATACGAAAGATGCCGATGTCGGGCTGGTTAGCAGCGGCGGAAGTTTTGGCATTACAGACATGTTTCGCTCCGACTTTGACAGTAATGCCGGAAGCAGTGAGGCGCAGGGTGCAACCTATGATTCCGGCGGCGGTGTTTTTTATGAAAACGGCGGCAATTGGGAGCTTGCGGGCATTATGCTGCTGACGCCTGTTTACAGCGGCCAGCCCTGGCCGGGAACCTCGGTTTACGGAAACCTGACCTATATGGCGGATATGCAGTATTATGCCGCCCAGATTGCTGATACCGCCCGAATTGACGACATTGATGAAGACGGAATTCCCGATGGGTGGGAATATGCCGCCAGCGGTTCGACGACCGGCGTGGTTGCTTCCGCCGATCAGGATGGTGACGGGTTTTCGGGAACGGAGGAGTGGTTTGCGGACACGGTTCCGACGGACAGCAATTCCTATTTCAGAGTTATCAGCTATACCGATGCGACCAACGTGGTGTTTTCCAGCTCGTCCAACCGGGAGTATCTCATCGAATCGCGCGCGAATCTGGCGGATACAAATGAACTCTGGCAGACCGGTATCGACTGGTTTCCCGGAGCCGATCCGCAAAGTTCAACCAATTTATCGGCGGTGTCGGTCAGTAACGGGTTCTACCGTATCCGGGTGCGGATTCCGTAAATTATTTCCCGTCGATTTTTCGACAGATTGCCTGCAATAATTTTCCCCCTAAACGGTTCTGTGTGGATAAATGGAGAATCTATGAAGAGAAGCATCACCGCAGCCGCGCTGATTTGTGCCGGTATT
>QKFE01000222.1 GCA_003252225.1 Kiritimatiellales bacterium
CCATAACAGCGCGATGTGTTTTGAGATGACAGGAAGTTCGGGGATCGACACAGAAAAAGTCATCGCATTTGCCGGTGATTTTCTGAAGACCGAAAGCGCGGACGGATCGGACCCCGGACTGGCGGTCGCAGACGTTGATGCGCTGCCGGATCACGAGGCGGTGATTGAATTCGGACAGCGGGCGAAACGCGAGGTACTGACCAAGGAGCAGGCGTATGCCTTTGCAGAAAAACACGTCATTCACCTGTCCGAACACGGCGGAACCGGTCAGGGCGTTATCGGCGCACTGGCCGGCATCGGCCTGCGGCTGAGCGGAAACGACGGGCGGATCAAAGGAAAACTACAGCTCGGAACAGCGGGTGATTCTCTCTCCGTGAAAGAACTGCTGACACATCCGCAGGTTGACGCGGTGGAGGATATCGACGGTGCAATCCTTTCGCCGGAAACTGCGGTGGTTCTCGGCGAAAAAGTGAAAACAGTCTGGCTCGACCATCGGACGGTACTTCTGGTGTCGCGAACAGATGAAACATGGCAGACCTGCGGGCAGCAGCAGTTGAGGAAGTTTTGATGAAGCTTCCTGAACATCACGCGGATTATGAAACAGCTAAAGCCTGCGCTCTTGTCTGTACGTTTTTTTCGGCCGATGATGAAGATGAATGGGCCGCCGATGATCCCCGCTCCTGCTTCAACTGTCTTAAACGCCGGTGGACGCCCATCGGCATAACCTGCATGAACGAGGGTTCAAAATGACACGGTTAAAATCGTTTACTTCCATCCTGTTTTTTTTCATTTCCGTTATCAGCAGCTTTGCCGCCGACGGCAGCGGCGGCGGTAAAGGCAGCCCGCTGACGCTGGAATCGGCCTCTGTTTCCGACGGCGAAACCCATGTTGAAACCAACCGGCAAATCCGGCTGGTCTTCAGCAAAAATATTTCAAACATCGCGGTGAAAGAAAAAAACCTCGGCTGCTTCTCGATGACCGATTCCGCCGGACAGATGGTTCCGCTTGAAACCGTGCTGTTTGACGACCAGCTGGAACGGGAGAAACGGAACGAGGTCGTTCTGAAACCGGCAGGGCTGAAGAATGGCGAACAGTATGTGCTGAAAGTGAGCCGGGAACTCACCGCCAAAAACGGCGACTCGCCGGAACAGGATCTGGTTATCCGCTTTTCGACACCCGGATATAAAACAAACTCCGGCCGGTTCCCGGTTGTGCTGATGATACCGATCGTTCTACTGTTTGTCTCCATCGCCTACTTCATGAACCAGAAAAAATGAGCCTCAAAAAACATCCCGTTCCGGCGTTCGCCATCTGCATCGGACTTCCGATACTGCTCATCGGGCTGTCGCTGTTCATCGGTCGATATACACTGGGTTTCAGCGAAATTGTTTCCATTCTTTTTCATCCCGCCGAATGGATGAACGATCCGGAGCGGGCGATCGAATACTCCCTCATTCACGAAATCCGGCTGCCGCGTGCGCTGATGGCCTTTATTGTCGGCGGCGCGCTGTCAGTCAGCGGCGGCGCATTGCAGGGCATGTTCCGCAACCCGCTGGTGGATTCCGGGATGCTCGGCGTCAGTTCCGGCGCCGGGTTCGGGGCCTGCCTCGGCATCATTCTGTTTCCGAACTCCGCGATGGTCTATTTTCTGGCCTTCGCCTTCGGATTGCTCGCCGTGATGCTCAGCTATCTGGCCGGTAAAATTTATGACTCCGCGCCGACGGTTACGCTGGTGCTCGGCGGAGTGATTGTCTCCTCGGTTTTCAGCGCGCTGATCTCGTTTACCAAATTCACAGCGGATCCGATGGAAAAGCTTCCAACCATCACCTTCTGGCTGATGGGGAGCCTGAGCCGCGCCAACTTTCAGGATATATCCATCGCCCTGATCCCCATCAGCATCGGGGTTGCAGGCATCATGCTGGTCCGCTGGCAGATCAACGTCCTTTCGCTCGGCGAAAAAGAGGCGCGCACCCTCGGCGTGAACACCACACTCAGCCGCGCAATTGTGATTGTCTGCACTTCGATCGCCACGGCGGGAGCGGTCTGTATAAGCGGAACGATCGGCTGGATCGGCCTGATCATCCCGCATATTGTCCGGATGCTTTTCGGCAACGATAACCGCATCCTGCTGCCGGCCAGCCTCTGTATCGGCGGGGCCTTTCTGCTGGCGGTCGATCTCGCGGCCCGCAGCATCGTCAGCACGGAAATTCCGCTCGGCGTTTTGACCGCGCTCATCGGCGGACCGTTTTTCATTCTGATCCTGAAACGCACAAAGGGCGGAGGGAGCTGGTAATGCGGTTGAAAATCGAAAACCTGCACTTCGCCTATCCGTCCAACCGGGTGCTCAAAGGGGTTGATTTTTCCGTCAACCCCGGCGAAATCTTCTGCATTTTCGGGCCCAACGGAAGCGGTAAAACCACCCTGCTCGACTGCATTCTCGGCCTGCTGACTCCGGACGGCGGAACCATCGCCATTGATGGCGAAAATACGGCGAACATGCCGCCCGCCCGTTTGGCGAAAAAAATCGCTTACGTCTCGCAGAAGAGCGGGCGCACCTTCCCGTACACGGTGCTTGAAATGGTGCTGATGGGCCGGACCGCTTATGCCGGGATGTTTGCATCGCCCGGAAAAGCGGACGTCGAGATCGCGGAAAGCGCCCTCGACCGTCTGGGTATGCTTTCGTTTCGCAACCGTATTTTCACCCGGCTCAGCGGCGGCGAAGCCCAGCTGGTCAAAATCGCCCGGGCCATTGCGCAGGATACCGGCCTGATTATTTTTGACGAACCGACTTCCCACCTCGATTTCCGGCACGAACTCAACGTCATCAAATATATCATGAAAACCGCCCGCGAAAAAAACATCGCGGTCATCATGGCCACCCACGCACCGAACCACGCCTTCTTCTTCGAAAGCCACGGACTGCCCACCCGGGTGGCACTGATGGACAACGGTGTTTTCGAAGCGTCCGGCACACCGTCCGAAGTGCTGACTCCGGAAAATATGGCGAAGGTTTTCGGCGTCGTTGCCCGGCAGTTTGTGAACAGTGAAAACGATATGATGCATCAGTTTTTAATGCCGGTCGATTTCTGCGATCCGAAGGCGGAGCCATGAGATTTAAAAAGCAGTTTATAACCGGGAATCTCCCCAACTGCGTTCTGGCCATTGCGTTGCTTTTCGCCGGTTGCTCGAAACACGAAGAGCCTTCCGCCGTAACGCCGGAAGCAGGCTTTATTGTGGTCACCGACCTGATGGGACGGCAGGTTAAAATCAAAGAGGATATCGAACACGTCGGCAGCCTTTTTGCCGTCGCCAGCCATATCGTCGCCATGCTCGGCGAAGCGGATTCGATCGTCACCATTCCGCAGGGGAATGTCCGCGACCTGCTCTTCTGCGAAATCTATCCGGAAATACTCAACGCCCGCATCGCCAAACGCGGAAATGTCATCAGCATTGAAGAGATCGCAAAAAAACCGCGACCGGAGGTGTTCATCGTCAACCCGGAAGTCGCGCACGATAAAGGGCAGATGGGGCTGCTCGAAAAACTCCGCACGCCGGTTCTCGCCATCGCCTACCGGAATATGGAGCAGCAGATGGAAGCGGTTGAACTCGTCGGACAGATTATCGGGCAACCGGAAAAAGCCGGCGCGTACAGGGCGTATTATCAGAAAACAATCGACCTCGTTTCATCCCGGGTTTCAAAAATTCCGGAGACGGAACGGCAGACGGTTTACCACGCGATCAACGAACTCCTGCGCACCGATCAGCCCGAAACCCTGTCCGCTGACTGGATCAACTGCATCGGCGTTGAAAATACCGCTCTTTCAGACGCCGACAGGGACGGATTTCCGTTCAACAAAAACTACATGGCGCTGGAGGAGCTGCTCGAAAAAAATCCGGAGCATATCCTCATCAACGGCGGCGATGTGTATGACTATATTGAAAACAGCCCGCAGCTGCACAACCTCAAAGCGTTCCGCAACGGCAACATCCACCTGCTGCCGCTCGGCATTTCGCGGTGGGGCCACCCCTACTCCATCGAAACCCCGCTCGCCATGCTTTGGGCGGCAAAAAAAATCTATCCCGCATATTTTGACGACATCGACATCGGAACAGAGACCCGTAGTTTTTACCGCACCTTCTTCAATTACGAATTATCGGACGACCAACTCGCAAAAATTCTCTCCGGCCGCGGTTACAAGGAAATCAAAGGTTCGGGGCGGTAATGAAAGTAGCGAAAGCGTCCCGCTTGCGGAAAAACAAGCGGGACGCTTGTTC
Source organism: Kiritimatiellales bacterium (assembly GCA_003252225.1). Taxonomy (GTDB): domain Bacteria; phylum Verrucomicrobiota; class Kiritimatiellia; order Kiritimatiellales; family Pontiellaceae; genus Pontiella. The sequence goes on from QKFE01000222.1 coordinate 4,276, forward strand.
TACTTTTTACACCCGCAATCATCATTGGGTTCAAGGAACATCCGCTCCATGCTGCACTGCCGGAAATCAACCGCAATATAGCTGTAACTTCCGTCCCAGATTCCGGTGAGCTGTTTAATGCACTCAAGCGCCTGCAGGTTGCCGATGATGCCGGTCGATGCGCCGAGCACCTGCCGGTAGATTTCATTATCCTCAACCCCGAAACAGTTAAAGCAGGCGGTCTTTCCGGGAATAACAATCTGGACAAAACCGGACATGCCTTCGATCCCGCCTTCAATCAGTGTTTTATTGTATTTCACCGCGCAGGCGTTGGCGGCAATCCGGGTGGCATAGTTGTCGACGCAATCCACCAGCATGTCGTATTCGGGCACAATCTGTTCCGCTAAATCGGCGTCAAACCGCTGCGAATAGGTTTTGAGCTGGATGTCCGGATTAAAGCGGCCGATCGTTTGTTTTGCGGAATCGGTTTTGGGCTGATTGATAAACGCGTCGGAATGCAGCAGTTGCCGGTTCAGGTTGGAAATTTCGACGACGTCATCGTCAACAATACCGAGTGTTCCGACGCCTGCCGCGGCCAATGCGAAAAGCGTCGGCGATCCGAGTCCGCCGGTACCGATCACCAAAACGCGGGCCTTCGCGAGGGCCGTCTGGCCGGCGGCTCCGATCAGTTCCTGATGGCGTGCATAGCGCTCCATTTCAACCCGCTCCAACGAGCATGAGGAATTTGACGTCATCATGATCGGAAACCGTGTAACCGCCTTTCTGCACCCGGCCGTTCACCACAAAGGAGACATTCCGCTCCTTCGGAATGCCCGCAATGACTTTCAGTTCACTCAGGGAAACCGGGGTTTCCAGTTCGAGCTGCATTTCGTCCGGAATGAACTCCTTAATGTTGCCCATTGCTGAAACCGATATGTTCATAATTACGCTCCATAAAAAACCGGGATCAACGCGACCCCGGTTTCAGCGAACGGTGCAGCGCTTATTCAAACCAGAGCTCTTCGAGTCCCAATGCGCAGACCTTACCATAAAGCGGTTTGCCGTCACGATCCATTCCGGTGATGTCGTAATAGATTTTTTTGGCTTCCTCAAATTCAGCGCGATCCATCTTCATGCCTTCGAGCGCCCCGCCCTGAAGCGGTTCAAACATACGATCCGGCAGCGTTTCATTTTCAGCCCCGAAACCGCACTTCGCATTAAACAGACGCCCGAGCACGGTGGCTTTTTCACCGATCTGAATCAACTCGTCGAGATACATATCCCAGCCGCAGATATCATTCACGAACTTGGTGATGTGCTCCATTGAGGTCAGGCGGCGGCTCGGCTCGGTCAGGAAGATGCAGAGATCGAGCGTATCGCAGACCGCCCACATTTTCTGGAGCATCACAAACATGACCACTTTTTTGTGCGACAACCCGATGGGATCGATCGGTTCACGGATTCCCCATTTCATCATCGGGTAAATATCGCCGGCACCGAGATAGTCCGGATCCATGTTGGGTTCGCCCATCATGCAGTGATCGTGCTCAACCACAACATGGTCGCCGCCCTGCGGGGAGACGGCATACCCGAGGCCGACGTTCCATTTACCGCGCGGTTCGTGGGCGGCAAACTCCATTTTCTTGGCGTGCATGGCGTATTTTTCAGATCCCTTGCCGATTTTCTGCGAAGCGCGGTAGGTTCCTTCCGCCAGCACATCGCCGAAGCCTTTGCGTTCGCCGATCGACTCAATAATTTTCAGGAAATCCTTCGAGCCCCAGCTGTAGTCAATCCCGCCGGTATCTTCTGCGGTGATAAGTCCCTTTTCCCAGCACTCCATCGCAAACGAAATCGTGACACCGGTAGCGATCGAATCAAGGCCGTATTTCCCGATCAGCTCATTGCCTTTGCAGACATCAATCATGCTCGAAACCCCGCAGTTGGAGCCGATTGCGCCGAGGGTTTCATATTCCGGGCCGCCGTAGGCCGGGTCGATATTCTGAGCCGCGTCGTCGGAAATATACTCAACCACGCGTTTGCAGCGCACGGGGCAGGCATAGCAGCTTTCGCGCTTGATCAGCAGTTCTTCGTTGATCCGGCTGCCGCAGATTTTTGCGGCGTCTTCAAATGAGCCGGACTGGAAATTGCGCGTCGGCAGAATCCCCATGCTGTCGAGAATGGTGACGAGTGAGCTGGTTCCGGCTGCCCCGAATTCCTGGACGCCTTCCGCCTTTTTGGAGGCCTCGGCAAACCACTTCGTGAACGCCAGCACGTCCGGCTGGTTTTTCATTTCAATCTTCTGTGTTCCGCGCACCGCGATTGCACGGAGATTTTTGGAGCCGAAAACCGCCCCCATTCCGCAGCGTCCGTTCCAGTGTTTCAGTTCGTTGGTCAGCGCCGCAAAACGCACGAGATTTTCACCGCCCGGGCCGGTCTGCAGCACACGGATACGTTTATCGCCGTGTTCTTCGCGAATGGCTTCCTGCACTTCGCCGGTGGCACGGCCCCACAGATGCGCGGCATCGCGGATTTCCACTTCGCCGTCTTTTATCCACAGATAGCACGGTTTATCGGCCTTTCCTTCAATAATGACGGCATCGAAACCGGCAAATTTGAGTTCCGGCCCGAAAAAGCCGCCAGCCTCCGAAGAACCGAAGCCATCGGTCTGCGGCGATTTTGCGCAGACGCTGAAACGCGACGATCCGGGAATCGGCGCACCGGTAATTACGCTGGCCGAAACGATCACCTTGTTTTCGGGGCTGAGCGCATCGCACTCGCCCGAAACTTCCTTGTTCAAATAATACCCGGCGAGCGTTTTTCCGCCGAGATACTTGCGAAAAAACGCCTCCCCCGGATGCTCCACCGTGATTTCCCGGGTGGTCAGATTCACCCGCAGAATATTGTCTCTAAATCCGTATGCCATGATAGGTACCCACCTTTCCTATTTCCGGCGCACAGTAGTGAAATTTCATCACACAGCAAAGTCATATAAATCCGCCCATCCCGGCCCGGACACACCTGCCTCTGAGCGGAAAAACCGCCGAAACCGAACACCGGACACAAAAACAAGAAAACGGTAATGACTGAACAAAAACGATTTACAAAACGAAGGCAACGCAGGATTAGCCCCGAAACGGCGGGCTTTATTTAATCGGTTCGACGCAACCGCGAAACGCAAAACGCACGGTTTTTTATGCAAAACACGTCAGCAGTTTTACTCTTTGGTTCCGAGATCCGGCTTCACAAACGCGTTCTGGCCGATCACGGAATCCGTATGGCCGCCGTGATCAACCACCCCTTCCAGACTGGAACTTTCAAACAGTGCATTCTGGGAAACCACGCAGCCGGTCAGATTTTTGACGATGATTCCGTAGAGCGGATCGGCCTCTTTATAATTGTATTCCTTTCGGCCGAACCAGCCCCACAGCGTATTGCCGGTGACGACCGTTCCGCGGCACTCCTCCAGCCGGATCTGGCAGCTCATTTCGCCCTCGCAATCCACCCCGTTGGTGCGGACTTTGCAACCGGTGACCGTATTGGCCGTTGAATCGGTCATCATAATTCCCGGCCCGAAATTGTGATCGATCGAACAGCCGTTAATCTGCATGGAATTCGCGCCGTTGAGCATAATTCCGCCCCCGCGGTTCCATTCAATCCGGTTGGCCGTCAGCATCACCGATGCGCTGCCGAAAAAACGGATATCCGTTTTTTCCTGTGCTTTCATGTCCTCCGGCGCTTCCCCGCGGGCAAAAAAACCGGCCCCTTCATTTGCCGTCAGCATCGTATCAATCACCCAGCCGTCATACCCGCCGGTGCAGTCGATTCCGTGCTCGCCGTTCCACATAATCAGGCAGCGGCGAATGGCAAAAACCCAGGCCTTTTCCAGTCGAATACCGGAACCGGTAAAATGATTGATCCGGCAGTCTTCGACAACAAGGTGCAGTTCGCAGCCGGTATGGCGCGCATAAATCCCGTGCATTGATTTACCCTGTTCATCACCGTCCAGTGTCAGTCCGACAATCCGCGTTCCCCGGGAATCAAAGCAGTCCAGCAGCGCCCGGGCATTTCCGGAGAGGGCTTTCAGCGTGGTACGGCCCTCAAATTCGGGGTCTTTTTTCCCTTTGTTTTCATAGGCCCAGTTGGAATCGCCGCGCAGCGTAATGTGCGAAGGAATTTTCACCGGATGAATGCAATACGTGCCGCTCGGGAAATAGACCGTACCGTTCCCTTTCTCCGCCTGTTCCATTGCCGAGCGCAACGCCGGAGTGTCATCGCTCTTCCCGTCGCCCTTTGCGCCGAAATCCCGGATATTCAAATAGGCCGCCGCAACACCTTTTTTTTCCATCCCCGCCCCCATTGATACACAGTTAAACCCGGCAATCAGAAGCACCGCGACTGCCGGCGCCATTCCATTCAGTTTCATAAGACACATCTCCGCTGCAAAAGCGGGATAGTAAAAGAAGCCGCCGTGAATAACCGGAAAAAAAAGAGAACAAAATTATCGGCAAAGGCGGCGCGAAACAGCCCGGAATTCAAGAGATGGTCGGCCTGAGGGGATGGAAAAGCAAAACTGAAAGAAGCGGTCAAAAAGTTTATCCAGATTTTCGGGCCGAATACCAACGCCGCGATCAACCGCCTCGGAAACATCACGACGAAAATAAGTTGCCTTCATCTTCCCTTAAGGTGTGACATGCCATTCTATCCGCATAGTTAACAGGAGCGCATCATGAAAAAACTGGT
>QKFE01000288.1 GCA_003252225.1 Kiritimatiellales bacterium
GCCTGAAAATTTTTGGACACAAAATTTTATTTTTTTCGATCCCCCCCAAAATGCCCCGTATTATTCGGTTTATTCTGAAACCGGTTCGATTTACATTGTGCCCGATGGAAACAGTACTCGAAATGTTCGGAAAAATGGATGACACCACCTGGGCGGTGCTGATTTTCGGTATTCTGCTGCTGCTCGCCATCCCCTTCATGGACTTCATCAAATTCATCGTGAAAGCGATCCTTATGCTCGGAATCACCGCAACCATCGCCTATTTTCTCTGGAAAGCCGGCGTTATTGAAAACCTCCCCTATCTCCAACGATGAACATGCGCCCCGCCATATTTCTGCCCGTTCTGTTGCTCGCCGGCTCAACCTTCGCCAACGAAAGCGTTCTTTTGCAGCGTATTATTGAACTCGAAAAACGCGTCGCCGAACTCGAACAAAAACTCGCCCCGGTTTTGGAAGAAGAGCGGATAAAGGAAGTCGTCAAACAGCAGCGCGAAACCGCCCGGATTCGGATGCTGCTCGACGCCGAGATTTACAGCCGCGACGAACTCAACGCCATCGAAAAAGCCTACCACATCGCCAACAACGACTGGAAAGCCGCCGAAGCCGGAAACGCCGTCAAATACCTCGTCGAAAAATTTCCCCGGGCCAACCGTACCGGCTGCGCCGTGCTCTCCCGCGCGCAATCCGTTGAAGGTGAAGAACAGCTCGATCTATTGAAACAGGCCGTCACCCAGTTCGGCGGCTGTTACTATTCCAACGGAGTCAACGTCGGCGCCTATGCCCGCCTCTATTTGGGAATGCGTTACAAACGCGACGGGGAGGAAGACGAAAAAGCCGCCAAACTCTTCAGCGACCTCCGCAAAAACCACCCCGACGCCATCGACCACAAAGGCCAGCTGCTCACCGCCCATCTCGACGAAATGGAACTCAAACCCTGAATCACCACTTTGTTTTGAGGTAAAGCTGCTCCACCTTTTCCCGCGCCCACGGAGTTTTCCGCAGAAATTTCAGGCTGGATTTAATGCTCGGCTCCCAGTTGAAACAGCGGATATCAATGCGCCGCCCCAGCTCCTCCCAGCCATACCGCTCAACCAGCCGGGTCAGCAGGTTTTCAAGCGTAATGCCGTGCAACGGATTATTGGGTTGTTTATTCATCCGCCGTATCCTGCCGGATTGCCGTTGAAACAGCCAGTCTTTCCGTTAGGATGCCGACCTCTTTTCAATCAACAGACAGGGATAAAAAATGGCCTGGACAGGTAAAATTTTAGGCGGGGCGCTCGGTTCACTTCTATTCGGTCCGATCGGAACCCTCATCGGCGCGGGAATCGGGCATCAGTTTGATAAAGGAACCGATCGCGTCCGCGAAACCGCAATGGGTATTCAGGCCGCGTTTTTTGGCTGTCTCGCCAAAATGGCGCGCGCCGACGGAAAAATATCACAGGCCGAAATCGACGCAGTTGAACAGATTATGCGCAAACTCGGCTATACTGCCCAAATGCGCGAAGCCGCTATCGGGATATTCCGCACCGCCAAAGATGACCGCTACACCGCCGCCGACTATCTCAGCCAGCTGGCCGGAATTATCCAGTTCAACCCCCAAATCGCCCTGACCTTTCTGAGCGCCCTCCACGCCGTTGCGCAGGCCGACGGGTTCATCCACCCCGATGAGCGCGAAATCCTGCTGCAGGCCGAGCGCGCCTTCCGGCTGCCGCCCGGTACCGTCGACGCCCTGCTTGGAACATCAAAAACCGGCGAACTCGAAGCCGCCTACAACACCCTTGGCTGCTCCCCCGGAATGTCCGACACCGAAATCAAAAAAGCCTGGCGCGAAAAGTGCCTCGAATTCCACCCCGATAAACTGGCCTCAAAAGGCCTGCCCGCCGAATTTATGGAATATGCCCATAACGAGCTGACCAAAGTCAACGACGCCTACGACACCATCAAAAAAGCGCGTAGCTGATGAACCGGGATGGAATTTTGTTTGTATCTGCGAGCAGAATTGCGGATCAGATTACCGCGAATGGGCAGTCATAAATCGGCATAACGGCGGAAATCGCCGGCTGAACCGATCCGCCGTTATTTCGTCAACTTCGCCAGCCAGCCCTTGATCCCCGTGCTCTTTGTCCGGCTTGCGGAAACCTTTGTGGCGGCACTGCTGTTGGCCACCGAATAAACGTTTGTGGAACCGTTTTCGGCTATTTTTACGCCATCGACGTCAATTGCAGTTATTTTCCCGTCTTCTACACTGTCATTAACATAAAACATGGATCCATTAATGATGGCGGCAGGTCCATTGGAGGATTCAACGATGCCCGAAACCACGATGTCCTTTTTCTTCGCCCCCGCAT
>QKFE01000186.1 GCA_003252225.1 Kiritimatiellales bacterium
ATAACGGGTTTTTCGCGGCAGCCACGAGGGGGTGAAAACCGTGTCCTTTTCGTTGACCGCACCATGTCGGGCCCAGACCCTCCAGCAGTAGAGCTGGATGGGAATATACGAGGCATAGAGAATGCCGTCGGAAATCAGGCTCCATTTGAAAAAAGCAAGATAGGCGGAAATTCCCGCCCAGATCAGCCCCAGCGGCCAGCCGAAAATATTTTGCCGGGCAATCAGCAATACCCCGGCGATGGCGCAGAGTGTGGCGCAGATTTCCAGCGATGAATAACCAAGTATGTGGCGCCATTCCATGGCCGCCAGCGGGACGAAGTCGCTCATATTTTTCCTCTCAAAAGCCGGAGGAAGCGACTTCCAGTACACCGTTTTACGATCAGTCAGTGCAGCAGAAAAAAGTCGGCTCCCTTCGTCGGTACTAACCGCATCAGGTTCCAAGGGTTTCCATCCGGAATCTCAGCCGTTCGCCGTTCGGGCGGGCGGCACCCCTGCCGTATCGGGTTAGAACGTAGGGGATAGGGCCGGAAAAATTCAACACATAAAATGTGATAATAATTGTAATAAATCGCGGGGTGTTCCCGGGGTGTTTGCCGGGCGTTGTGAGGTTGGCAAGGGGGGAGCCTTTTCGTATAGTCCGCTTTTTTACAGAAGGAGAAAGAGATGAGCAAAGAACTTGAAGAAGGGCTCGAGCTGGCGCTGGATTGGAACAAGCTGGAAAAGGCTGTTGCAGGCACCAAAGGCATTATTCCGGTGGCGGTGCAGCATGCGGATACCAAAGAGGTTATTTTGGTGGCTTACATCAATCAGCTGGCATTTGAAGAGTCGATAAAGCGTAAAATGCTGGTGCTTTGGAGTTCCTCCCGGCAGGAACTGTGGGTGAAAGGGCTGACTTCCGGCGAAACGTTCGAGCTGCTGGAAGCGTATGTGAACTGCGAGCAGAATTCGCTCCTGTTTATCGTGCGCCCGAACCGCGGCGGTATTTGCCACACCAAAAATAAAAAGGGTGAACCGCGCAATTGCTACTACCGTAAAATCGATTTGGATAACCCGGCGAAGCTTACGAACATTGATGAATAATGTGTGACGAGTGACGTTTGATGCGTGATTGTCTGCTCACGGCTTACTTTAAACTTAATACTTAAAAATCTCATGAAAATTAAAATCAACGATTTGATGGATCAGAGCGGGGTAAAATTCGGCACCAGCGGCGCGCGCGGACTGGCGGTGGAAATGACCGATCCGGTCTGCTACACCTACACGAAGGGCTTTCTCCAGTATCTGGAAAAATCCGGCGAACTGAAAAAAGCCGGGGAAACGGTGGCGATTGCCGGCGATCTGCGTCCGAGCACGGGCCGGATTATGGGGGCGGTTGCGAAAGCGGCTTCTGATATGGGTTACATTCCGCTCAATTGCGGGCGGATTCCTTCTCCGGCGGTTGCGCTGTACGGCATCGAAAACGGATGCCCGGCCATTATGGTGACCGGCAGCCATATCCCGTCCGACCGCAACGGAATTAAGTTCAATAAATGTACCGGCGAAATCCTGAAATATGACGAAGAGCAGATTCGCGAACAGGTGGTTGAAGTCGATGAATCGCTTTTCGGCGAAGAAGGGTTTGAGCTGCCGGAGGAAAACATTGATGCGCGGATCAATTATGTAAATCGCTATCTGAAAGCGTTTCCGGAAGATTGTCTGAACGGGAAGAAGGTCGGGATTTATCAGCACTCTGCAGTTGGTCGCGATATATTGATTGAAATTTTTTCGGGGCTGGGCGCTGACGTCACACCGCTCGGTTTTTCCACGGAATTTATTCCGGTCGATACGGAAGCGATCCGCGAGGAGGATGTTCAACTGGCCAAAGAGTGGTCGGAGGAAAACGGGTTCGATGTGATTCTTTCGACGGACGGCGACAGTGACCGCCCTCTGATCAGCGATGAAAACGGCGTTTGGCTGCGCGGCGATGTGGCCGGTATTCTGGCGGCGAAATATCTCGGCGCGGATTCGGTGAGCACTCCAGTCAGCTGTAATACGGCGCTGGAAAAATGCGGCTGGTTTGCCGATGTGCGCCGTACAAAAATCGGTTCGCCGTTTGTGGTGGCGTCGATGATTGATGCTTCGTGCTGCGGTCGAAAAGGAGTTATCGGATATGAAGCCAACGGCGGCTTTTTGACCAACTCTGATTTCCCGGTTGGCGGAAAAATTCTACGGGCATTACCGACGCGCGATGCCGTATTGCCGGTTTTGAGCATCATTTTGCTTTCGATTAAAGAAGGTAAGCCGATTTCAAAACTGCTGGCCGATTTACCGCAGCGTTTTACGGCCAGCGACCGCATCCAGAATTTTCCGACGGAGGAGAGCAGAAAGATTCTCGAACAGTTTGAGGCCGTTTCGGCGATTGAAGCTGCATTTGGCGATGCGTTCGGAAAAGTGAAGTCGCTCGACCGTACCGACGGTTTGCGGGTGACGTTTGAGTCGCAGGAGGTGCTGCATATGCGCCCGTCCGGAAATGCGCCGGAATTCCGCTGCTATAATGAAGCCGACAGCGAAGCACGGGTGATTGAAATGCAAAAGACCGCTATGGAAATCCTCCTGAAATTAAAAGGCTGAGTGATCGGATAGCGAAAAAAACGGAGCGGGATGTTAAAATCCCGCTTTTTTTTGTGAACAGTTGCAGACAAACCGGCAATTCTAGGGTAAATACAGAAACTGGAGGCTAGTATGATTATGACGAAGAAAAACACCGCCGTGCGCCGCTTTCTGATTTCGAGTTCGCTGTTTCTTGCTGTATTAAATACTTTTTCACAAACAACGTTCAATGAAAGTTTTGTGACTACAAACGGAGGCGCTTTGTGCGATTATGCAACTGAAACTCCGATTCAATTGACGGGCACCGGTTTTTTGTGGGGCGGGTACTCGCATGCAACGGTTAGCGGCTGGCGTGGAAACGTAAACATTAGCTCATCCAATTCGCGGCTGGAGCTTTATGCGAATACGGACTCGGACGACACGATTTCGGCCAATTATAACTCCACCTGTTTTTATACCGTTTTTGACACAAACGGAACGGCATCGGCGAGTCTGGCGCTGGATTTGACGCAAATGGCCATTGATGTGGCGTGGGCTGCGCCGGGGCAGGAAATCCGCTGGCTGATTCGGGACGCCCATTTTGAGTGGTATCTGTCCGCTTCGACCGGGGTTGTTTCTTCAACAACCTATTCGGTGAATCCCGCTGCTTTGAATTGGCTGAAGGTGGACGTCGGGGCGAGCGATGAAATGAACGAACTGGATGCAGACGCAAAGCGGGCGATTGCTGATCCGTCGACGCTGGCTGCCGGATCGCCCGATTTGTCCGCGGTGACGGGCGGGGGGCTTTATGTTGAAACCGGCGATACCGACCCGGTGACGCAGTATAATTTTATTTTGACCGAAATGCGCTGGACCGGAACTTCGGTTGCTGTGCCGCAGCCGCCGGTGCCGGATGTCATTCCGCTGATGGTCGATGTAACGCGCCGCCGTTCGATTAACGGGCAGTTGGCCATCATTCGTAAAGATCTGTTCAATGTTCATGCGGGTGCAAGCAGTTTCAGCGCCGCGCAGCAGCAGTATTTATTTGAAGACCTCGATGTTAACGCCGGACGAAGTTTCGGGGTGATTTGGAAAATGAACCAGATTAAGGAAGACACAAGCCGGCCCGATTACTGGAGTCTGAGCCTGATGAATAGCCAGATTGCCACCGCTTCAAATAATTGGGTGAAAGCGGGAAGTCCGGCGCATGACAACACGACGGATCAGATTACAACCAGCCACACCACCGCGCATTTTCCGACGGCGGCTGAAATCGCATCGGCTCCGCCGAATGGTTTCCGGACGTGGAATCAGGAGGCGAATGCCGAGTTTGTTTCCAAGTATATCCAGATGTTTTATCCGCGGATGACGTGGTATGAATTTTCAAATGAAATCAACGGGGAAGCCGGTACGCTGGGTACGACATGGAGCAATATCTGTGTGATGGCCAAAAAGGCGGCGGATCGGGTTCATGCCGATAATCTGGGCACCAAGTTTGTCGGGTTCGGCGGAAAATGGCCGGCATTTGAGCGGAACGGTTTCGGGATATGGGAGCGCGACTGGGTCGAGTTTATCGACATTGCCGGGGCGTCGATGGATGCCTATTCGGTGCACCTCTATTCGCGGATGGGGCCGAATGCCGAGGCGGTGATGGATATGATTAATAACTATTCCAAAATCGCGATTGGCGAAACCCGCCCGTTGATGATCACGGAATTCGGGCACCTTCCGGATATGACCGGAACGCTCGAAGAAAAAATGTGGGAAAATATTCGCGGGCAGAATGCCTTCTTTTTCCAGTTTCTCGAACGCGGCGGTTTGATGGGGCGGAGTATTCCGTTCAACACGGCGTCGGCGACCACCTGGGCCAGCGCGATGCTGGTGGATTCCGGCGGAACGTATGTTTGGTCGGATATGATCCGGCTGTATGAATTTTGGAAAGATTTCCGCGGGGAGCGGCTGGAAGTTTCGTCCGGCGATCCCGATGTGCTGGTGCATGCACTGCAAAATGGATCAACGGTGCGGTTCGTCTTTTACAATACGTTGGATTCCTCGGCCGATGTGGGGTTGGATTATCTGACAGGCGACGCTTCCATCACGTCGGCGGAAATACTTCGCCTTTATTGGAACGGCAGCAATGCCGCGCTTTCAACGAATTCGTTCAATGTTTCAACCACCGCCAATCTAACGCTGGGCGGATATGAAGCGGTGATGCTGACGCTCAATTTGTCGGGAGTTCCGACCGGGCAGAAGGAAAACGAAAAGCAGACCTATTTCGGCGATACGATGGTTCAGCCGATTTCCGCCGGTGTTGCAAACACGGTTCAAATTAACGGGCTGGATTTGACGAAAAATATGCTGAAAGCGCGCCTGCGCCTTTCCGCCGGAAATATCTCTTCGTGGCTTCCGGCATCCATTCTGGTGAACGGATCGCCCGTATCCATGCCGTCAGATCAAATGGGCAGCGCGTCGGACGAATTGCAGGCGCTGGAAGTCAGTGTGCCGACCGGGCTGCTTTTATCGAACAACGTAATATCGGTGACTTATTCGTCAACGGGCGGCCATTTGGCCGGGGCGGTTTTGGATGTAACGTACGGCGATCCGCTGCAGCGCGATTCCGACGGAGACGGTCTTTCCGATGACTTTGAGCTGCGCTACGGCGACGGCCCCGAAAGCATAAATCCGAATGAAGATTCACAGGGTGACGGGCTGAATGCGCTCTCCGAATTTGCAATGGGGCTGAATCCGCTGGAGGACAATCTCGCCAATCGCCCGGTATTCGGGGTTGCGGAGTTCGGCGGATCGGATTATCTCAGCGTCACCTACACGAAAGCCGGGGAAGCCGTTCCATTTGTCGATTTGCTGGTGCTGACTTCGACTAATTTGGTGTCCGGCGCCGGGTGGCAGACCAATCAAACCACCGTCGTGAACAGCCTTCCGCTATCGAACAACGTCACCTCATTGACCGAACGGGCAAACCTGTCGGTCAAAGACAGCGATGCCGGATTCATCAAAATTGAGGTCAAAGCAAAATAGCCGACTTCGATCTCGGGAAATGCCGTGGAGGATGCCGCAACTTTTAGTTGCGGTGCGGCGATCCGTCAGTATTATCCACGCTTTCAATAAACGAGAGAATGAATCATGGCTATTGTACCCGACAAAAAAACATTTCTGGAAAAGGCGAAACAAGGGAATCTTGTTCCGGTCTGGAAAGAGGTGTTGGCCGACCAGGAAACACCGGTCTCCGCCTACGAGCGGGTACGCACTTACCTGCGCGAAAAAGACCACGCGTCGCACACCTATCTGCTCGAATCGGTTGAAGGCGGCGAAAATATCGGCCGCTATTCTTTTATCGGCGGAACGCCCCGCACCATTTTAAGGGCTTACGGCCGCCGCGTTGAAATTTCAACCAACGGGAATACGCCGGAAATTATCGACGATATCGACCCGCTTGACGCGCTGAAAAACCACATGAAGCAGTTCGCGCCGGTGGTGGACGATCCGGCGCTGCCGCGCTTTATCGGCGGGGCCGTCGGTTTTCTCGGATACGACGTCGTTTCGCAGTTCGAGCCGCGGGTTCCGGTCATCGGAAACGACGAAATAGGAAACCCCGATATGGTTTTCATGGTGACCGACGGGCTGATTATTTTTGACCGCGTTAACCACAACCTGCGAATTGTGGCGAATGCGCATATTGACGCCGATCCGGAAGCGGCCTACGAAAAAGCCGTCGCGCAGATCGATGAACTTTGCGAGGCGCTGCAAACACCGATTAACCGGGTGCTGATTGATACGCACGACGAAGTTGAGCCGCTCGATCCGAAATCCAACACGACCAAAGAAGAATACATGGCGATGGTCGAAAAGACCAAAGAATACATTCGCGCCGGCGATGTGATTCAGACCGTGATTTCCCAGCGCTTTGAAGTCGAAAACGAAGCCGATTCGCTGGACGTTTACCGCGCGCTTCGCGCGGTTAATCCATCGCCGTACATGTTCTGCCTCGATATGGCCGAAAGCGCGATCGTCGGAACATCGCCCGAAATTCTGGTGCGCTGCGAAGATAAAAAAGTCGAAGTGCGCCCGATCGCCGGAACGCGCCCGCGCGGCATCACTCCGGCGGAAGATTTGGCGCTCGAAAAAGATCTGCTGGCCGACCCGAAAGAGATCGCCGAGCACATTATGCTGGTCGATTTGGGACGAAACGATATCGGCCGCGTCTGTGATTTTAATTCAGTGGAAGTGCCCGATTTAATGGTGATCGAACGTTACAGCCACGTGATGCACATTGTTTCCGATGTGACCGGACATCTGTCTGATCAGTACGATGAATACGATGTTGTCCGCGCCTGTTTTCCCGCCGGCACGGTGAGCGGCGCGCCGAAAATCCGCGCGATGGAAATTATCGCCGAACTGGAAAAGAGCAAACGCGGCCCGTACGCCGGAGCCGTCGGTTATTTCGACTATAACGGCAACTTCGATGCGGCCATCACGATTCGCACCGTGATTCTCGATAAAAACAAAGCCTACGTTCAGGCCGGTGCGGGCATCGTTGCCGATTCCGTTCCGCTCAGCGAATATGAAGAAACGCGCAACAAAGCCCGCGGAATGATGAAGGCGCTGGCGCTGGCGAAGCACTACTACGCCGCCCGCTCTGGAAAATAGGAATCACGCGAAAGCCGCAAGAAAACAAAATGAAAGACGGAATACGCAGAGTAGTAAATGGATTGTAAACTTTGCGCTCTTAGCGCCTTTGCGTGAGGAAAAGAAAATGATTTTAGTGATAGATAACTACGACTCTTTTACATTCAACCTCGTGCAGTACCTCGGTGAATTGGGGGCTGAAATGCGGGTTTTCCGGAATGATAAAATCACGGTTGCAGAAGCCGTGGCTTTGAAGCCCGAAAAGGTGCTGGTCAGCCCGGGGCCGTGTACGCCGAAAGAGGCCGGTGTTTCCTGCGATATCATTCGCGAGTTCGGCCCGCGTCTGCCGCTCTTCGGCGTTTGCCTCGGACATCAGTCTATAGGTGATGTTTACGGCGGAAACGTAATCCGTGCGGACCGCCTGATGCACGGCAAAACATCCCCGATGATTCACGAAGGCAAAAGTGTTTTCAAAGGCCTTCCGAGCCCGTTCGACGCTACCCGCTATCATTCGCTGATCATCGAACGCGAAACACTGCCGAACTGTCTGGAAATTACCGCGTGGACCGCCGAAGGCGAAATTATGGGCGTGCAGCACAAAGAGCATCCGGTGCACGGCGTCCAGTTCCACCCCGAATCGATTCTGACGATCGAAGGCAAAAAGCTGCTCCAGAATTTCCTCGATCTGTAAAAGCCGTTTTCGAGGACACAATATAAAGATTAATTTCCGACGGTTTATTATCGTGTTAAAACGCGATTCATCGTCTAATCCGTCGCGAAAGGAGTTCCAGCTATGAAACATGATTTTGCCCCTGCTTCCCGCAGGACGTTTGTTAAGACCACTGCCGCCGGTGCTGCTACCGTTGCGGCTGCTTCCGTATCGCAGGCCGCGCCTTCCGATAAAGTTGACGTCTGGATTCTACACGGAAAGGACAACCGCAAGCTGATGGAAAAGGCGATGGAAATCGTGAAAGAACAGGGCGGTTTCGGCAAGGATGTGAATACGCTGGCGCTCAAGGTCAATGCGGCGTGGGCGCGCGAACCCGAAATCGGTGCGAACACCCACCCGGATCTCGTCGATGTTTTCATCACACATGCAAAACAGGAGGGTGTAAAAAAGGTGCTTCTTCCTGAATTCCCCTGCAATGCCGCCAAGCTCTCGTTTGATAAGAGCGGAATTGAAAAAGTGGCCAAAAAGCATAAATGCGAAATGATTGACCTGAAAACGAATCAGAACAGTTTCAGGAAAGTTGAAATACCGAATGGCCGGGCATTGAAAGAGGCAGAGGTGGCCGGCGAGTATCTGGATGCGGACGTGGTGGTGAATATTCCGGTGGCGAAGCACCACGGCGGCGCAACGGTTTCCTGCGCGATGAAAAACTGGATGGGCATTATAAAAGATCGCAGGCATTGGCATCGCGA
Organism: Kiritimatiellales bacterium; assembly: GCA_003252225.1. Lineage (GTDB taxonomy): Bacteria > Verrucomicrobiota > Kiritimatiellia > Kiritimatiellales > Pontiellaceae > Pontiella. The sequence continues at coordinate 8,635 of QKFE01000186.1, forward strand.
GGATCTGCATCAGTGTATTGCAGATTTCAGTTCGTTCTTTAAACCGGCGTGGACCATTGTTGATGCCACCCGCTGTATGCTGGATCATGGCCCGCAGGGGCCTGCCGAAAACCTGAAAGAACCCAATCTGCTGATCATCTCAAAAGATCAGGTGGCTGCGGATGCCTGTGCAATGGAGATTTTCGACCACAACCCTGCGGATATCAAGTACCTGAAGTTTGCCGAAGAGATGGGGATCGGGGTAATTGATAAAGACCAAATGAACATCCACAAAATCGAAGTCGGCTGATATGGGTGACGAAGGGTTTTACGCAA
>QKFE01000131.1 GCA_003252225.1 Kiritimatiellales bacterium
AAAACCATTTTCGGCACCGCACCGATTCAGGAATGGGTCTGGCAGGATGGCGGAACCTTCGAACTAAAAACAGGGCAAACCAAACTGGCGCTGCATGATTTGACCGGATGGTACGGCCGCTGCGATGCCCTTATTTTGACGCGGGATATGCGCTATGTTCCCCCCTTTAATTTTGAAGGCTATAAAGGTGAGCAACGTCGTTTGACCGGTGTTGGCGCGGATGAAAAAACCGTGGGTCATTACGATGTTGTGGTGGTTGGCGCCGGAGCCGCCGGAATCAATGCGGCGATTGCATCGGCACGCACCGGTGCAAAAACCGTGCTGATTCAAAACCGCCCGATGATTGGTGGAAACAACAGTACGGAAATGGGCGTGCCGATTTTGGGTCCCGCCGATTTTGGAAAAAAGAATGCCCGTGAAGGCGGACTGAATGAGGAAATCGGGCGATTAAGTTCCTATAACTTCATGACGAAATGGAGCAATGGAGCGGAAACGATTGCGGCGAATGAACCCAATTTAACGGTCTTTCTGAACACCCATGTGTATGATGTGGAGCGCACGGACGGAAACCGGATCACAGCGGTTCGGGCTTTCAACATGATCGACGGACATCTCACCAAATACACCGGTGAAGTTTTCATTGACTGCACGGGCGACGGATGGGTGGGTTATTATGCCGGCGCGGAACTGCTGCGCGGTCGCGAACCCCGCTGGATGTTCAACGAAAGCAATGCTCCCGAAGAGGGCGACATCATCACCATGAGCGGTGCGCTGATGCACTCTCATACCTTGGGCTATAACAGTGTTGACACCGGAAAACCCACCCCGTTTGTCGCACCGGAGTGGGTGTGGGATCTCACGTTCAACACCACTAATCTCCAGGCACGTAAAGGATATGAAAATACCTATAAGAGCGGCACCTGGTGGCATGAAAACCGGAATGATGTCGATGATCTCTGGGATCCGGAAGCCGCACGCGACGGGTTGATTCTGGTTAGCCTGAGTTACTGGAACTGGATCAAAAACTATTCCGACAGCGCCGAAAAAGCGACCAATCTGAAACTGCTTCCGCTGCCGCTCACGAACGCAAAACGCGAAACCATCCGTTTGGTCGGGGATTATATTTATACGCAGGAAGACGCGGTTCAGGCGCGCGATTTTCCGGACGCCATCGGCAACGGCGGGTGGGGGCTTGATATTCACCATCCCGACGGGATCTTTTCAACCGAAGGGCCGTTCGATTTCAACACGCACGTTCCGCAGTATAATATTCCGTTCCGTATTCTGTATTCGAAGAATGTGCCGAATCTGCTGATGGCCGGCCGTCAAGTTTCGTGCTCACACGTTGCGTTGGGAACACTGCGCGTACAGGCCACCACCGGGGTGATGGGACAGGCTGCCGGAACCGCTGCAGCCATGTGTGCGGCAAAAAACATTGATCCGCGCGGTATTTATGAAGCGCACATGCCCGAGCTTCAGCAGAAATTGCTGAAAGATGACCAGTACATTATCGGCTATAAAAACGAAGACCCGAATGATCTGGCACGATCCGCTAAAATTTCAGCCTCCAGCTCCATGAAAAACTATGAAGCGGAAAAAGTCATCAGCGGGGTTTCGCGTATCGTCGAAAACGAAACCAATATGTGGGCGTCCGATCCGAAACAGGCGCTGCCGCAGTGGCTGAATGTCGATCTCGGCAAAGCCAAAAAAGTGAACGCGGTTTATCTGACCTTTGACACCGATGTGAATGAAGCGAAGCGCGCAACCTGGGAGTGGAAAGATTCGCACCGTATGCCGCCGCAGGCCGCGCGCGATTACACCGTTCAGGTGAAGTCAAACGGCAAATGGATAACGGTTGCCGATGTAACCCGAAACTATCAGCGCCGCCGAATCCACCGTTTCCCGCCCGTTGATGCAACCGATATTAAAGTGGTCGTGACGGCAACGAACGGCGACCCTTCCGCCCGCCTTTACGAAATACGGGCTTATTGCGAATAGCCTTTTTCGCCCCCCCCCGCTGTGCAGCGGGGGCATAAGGGGGTGGGGCGCGGGGAGGGGGAAAATCCCCTCCTTTTTTCGGGCGATTTCGTATCAGTTATTTCGCCGAGATTTTTTCGCCCTTTTTGAGGTCGACCAGATCCGAAAGGATATGGAGGGTTTCTTCGAGGACGATGTCCGTGGCGGTTTTTTCCTCTCCGTCATCTTTAATGAATGAGCCGCTCTGGATGTCGTCCAATTCTTTTTCCGCTTCCGCTTCGGCTAGTCTTTCGCTTAACGAAAGGGAAATAGTTTTGGTTTCATAGCGCTCTTTCAGCCG
>QKFE01000081.1 GCA_003252225.1 Kiritimatiellales bacterium
AGATAGGCGGCAAGGATGTCAGGATATTGTTTTAGAACATCCCGGATCGTTTTCAGTGTATTTTTAGAGAGAGCCATGTCGTTTTTCTAATTGAATATTTTGGCGTTACCAAGCGGATTACATTTTCTTTTTCAGCAGAATGGTCCGCATATCGGGGTGGGCGAGCTGTTTTGCGGCTTCGATAATACCGGGGAATTCTTCGGCGGGAATGAGGGCGGGTTTGAGGTCGGCCGTTTGAACAATCCGGATGGTGTTTTCCGGTTCGGAATATTCGGCGGTAATTTCAACCCGCCCTGCGCCTCCGGGGGCCTGCCACGAAAAGTTTCCGGGCATGATGGCGGGCTCGTAGCCGTCGGGCAGGGTGATGTTGTATTCGATAACCCGGTCGTCAAAGTTTTCCCAAGCGAGCGGCAGGGTGCGTTCATTTGAGCGGTAATTGAAAAGTCCGCCGAGTCCGGAGTCGATAGTGAAATAGAGGTAATCGCCGTCCTGCACCGCGTAACGGTCGGCAGTCACCGCGTATTCCATTTTTCCCGGATAGGTGCTGTAGTCGGTGATCAGGTTGGAAGCGGCTTTGGCTGATTGCGAGATCGCGGCGACGATTTCGAGGTAGTGGCGGCGGCGGTTTTCGGGGGTGATTTCGGCATATCTTCCGTGGAAACCTTCGAAGGCGGTTCCCTGTATGACTGCGCTATGTTTAATGTCGGCCTGTCCGTTTTCCGCAATGCGGATTTCGACAACGCTGCGGGTGCGGTTGCTGTTTTTCGGCGCAACTGAAATTTGCCCGGCTTTGTATTTTTTCAGGCTGAATTTCACCCTTTTATCGTAAGCGGATGTTCCGAGTTCGGCATACTGCGTTGCGTCGTCGAGATAAACCGTTTCGCCGCCGATATCGACTTCAATCAATACGGCGTTGAATGCGCCGCGCGAAGGCGTTTCCAGCAGCGGTTCGGACGCTTCGGGGATAAATGAAAGGCTGCCGGAAAGAATAAAGCGGGGTTTTAAACCGGCGGATTTCAGCAGCGCATAAAGCACCGCCATTCGGTCGGCGTTATTTCCGTATCGATCGGCCAGTGTTTGATCCGCCGGTGAAATGGCGCTCAGCGGAAGCTGGGTAAAATCGGGGCCGGCCGGGCGCAGATTTTCAGCCACCCAGTTTCGCAGTTTCACCGCCTTTTCTTTCCGGTCTTTCATTCCGTCGGTGAGTTCCGCCGCGAGGGCTACGGTTTCGGGTTGATTTTTTACGGCGGCAAGCAGCGATTTATGCACCTGTTTGCCGTAGCTTTTCCATTCGCCGGCGGAAAGAAATACCGCCGGGTTGAACGTCCACCACGCGGGCAGAGCTTCTTCCTTTTTTACGGCAGGCCGGTTTTCCGCTGTCCAGATATAAGTGATTGCGCCGTTGCTGACAGTGCTGGTCTGTGCAATTCCGGTGTTATGAATTTTGAAGTCCATTTTTTCCGGAATCGTGACGGTCACTGTTTTCCGGTCGATCGGTTCGTGGGAATCAAAGAGCTGTGTTGAAGAGAAGAACGGTTTTCCGTCAACCTTTGAAACGAGTTCATATTCGAGGGTGCTTCCGATTTCAACGCCGGGCAGATTGGCCACCAAAATCCGTTCCGCCGGATAACGCGGTGCGGACGCCACCCAGTCGGCATCCATCAGATTGATTTCATCTTCGCCGATTTCTTTCACGGTTCCGTCGGGCAGGGTCACGGTCGCCTTCGTAAGTTCAATGTTCTGCCACGCGGGGTTGAAGGCGAGTTTGATTTCGGAGTTATTTTTTTTGCCGGCATAAGTCAGTATTTTAATTTTCGAGCGCGATGTTTCCGTCCACTTGCTCGGCGAGTCCAAAACAATGGCGGTATGCTGTTCAAGCAGGCGTACATCGGAATCGGGTTCATCGGCGGGGCGCGTCACATCGAGAATCAGTTTTTTGCGGAGGTTGTATTCGATGTCGCGGAGGTTTTCTTTCAGCGCAAGATATTCCTCCGGCGAAAATTCGACGGTGTTGATGAGGAAGGTGTTGGTTGCGGCCAGTGTGCCTTCGGACTGGCCGATCTGCACATTCCAGCTGAGTTCATCGGAGGCGATTTCCTTGTATTGCGGGAGGTTGATTTTTCCGAGGTCGTCCGGAACGTCGAGCCGGAGGGTTTCTTTGATACCGGCGGTCATGCGGGTGTAGAGCGGATACTTGCGCGTTTCGAGCCCGGTCTGTCCGATCAGGAAATTGGCGAACCCGAGCGAGCCGCCGAGGCGCGGCAGGTTGAGCATTTTGTTTTCGCCGCCTTCGATCAGCAGGTTGTCGGCTGTGAATGAAAGATTGACGGTCAGCGGCTGCGTTGTGTCGCGCAGTTCTTCGGGCCGTATTTCGATCGACTGCAACTCGGCGGTCGGCATCGCTTTTTTGATGTGGCCCTCAAAAAAACGTTTGCGTTCTTCGGGCTTTATTTTCGAGAAGTAGCCGCGGTAGGCGGTATCGTTGATGCCTTCAAAAACGAGGGTGCTTTCGGCTTCGAGATTTCCCGCGTTGTCCAGCGAGCCTTTGGAGGTAATTTTCAGCAGATTGCTTTCCGCTGGAATAACCGGGGAGGTGAGCAGCGTTTCGCCTTCGGGGCGGGCGACGAGGTAACTCATGTTTTGCAGATAGGTCGGGAAAATATCCTTCGTATTTTCATCCGTCGAATCCATCAAAACATACTTGCCGTCATCGTCGAGAGCCGCCGTTACAGCGTGGTTGAAAAAGGGCTGCGGCACCTCTTCATCTTTTTTCGGTCCCGCCATAATAATGACCGGAAACGCTTCAACGTTCACCATGCGGAGCATCGCGGCCAGCAGGGCGGCTTTATCGCGGCAGACGCCGTAACGGTTTTCAAACGTAATGCGGACATCGTGCGGTTCATAACCCGGCGCTTCCTCTTCGGGGGTGATGCCCATATAGCGGATATCCTGCGAAACGAAATTAAAGATCGCGTTGATTTTTTCCTGCGTGGTTTTCGCACCGGCCGTCAGCTCTTTTGCTTTCGCCTCCATTTCGGGGGTCGTTGCTTCGAGGCGGGGTTTGCACAGGTTCCAGTACCATTTCGACAGGTCTTCCCAGTTTGCGATGGTGCTGACCAGCAGGCGCTGAACCACGGTGTAGCGGGTCGGCATATCCGGCTCGTCAAACATACGCGGCACATCGCGCACTTCCCACGTGTAAACAATTTGATCGCTCTGTTCGCTCCTCTGTTCATTGAACGAAACCGTCCCCGGCACTTCCGCTTTGTGCGCGATTTTCACCAGCGGCCGTTCTTTCGGCGCAATCACCTGATAGGTTGTCCGCTCAATGGGGCTGGTGTTTTCGAATACCTGATAATCACTCCACGTGTCGGGCACGACGGTTTTGGATTTAATCCGGCGGGCGATGTAACGAACCGTGTCGCCGATTTCAACGCCGGGAACCGACAGCGACAGGATTTTTGAATTGGGGTCATAAATATTCGCGCCCATCTGGCCGGGATCCACCATCACCTTGCTGTTTGCTTCGGGGTCAATTTCATTCACCGTTCCGTCCGGTTTAATGACCTGCACTCTGGTGAAATAATTTGTTCCGTACGACACGCTGAACTGCTGCGAAAGGGTTCGGTTGTCGCGTTTCCCCTTTTCGGTCAGGATTTTTACGGCGGTGTCATCCCACATTTCCGACGTTCCGTCGGCCTGATATTCAATCTGGATAAAATCATCAAGCAGGACGTCGTCCGCGTCCGGATATTTTTCAGCCGTCGCTGCGGCGGCATATTTAACGAGATCATCGACCTTCAAAAACTCCTTTGCGGAAAGCGGCAGGCCGGTCAGAAAAACAACACCGATTAACAGCCCGGCGCGAATCATATTCTTCATAAATATCTCCAGATTTAAACTCGGAGGAAATTAGCGTTACGTTCTTTCCGCCGCAAACTCTTTCTCAAAGGCCGCGAGGGTGAAAATAGTAGAGCAAGCGTCCCGCTTGTTTATAGGCAAGCGGGACGCTTGCCCTACTTTTTAAGGTTACCGGTGCAGGTCGTTGATTTTTTCGAGGGCGGCGGAGCCGGGGCAGAGTTCCTTTTCAGAAAGGTCGCGAAGCGGGGTCGGGGCGGTATTCATGCTTTCGTGGATTTCCTGTGAGTGCTCGTCCATGAAAAGGATGCCGGTGACGACTTTATCCTGCGCCTTGTATTCCTGCATCAGCTGGATGGCGGAGCTGCGGCTGTGGATATCGTGTTTCATTTCAAGCTTGTGCAGATTGATCACCGAACCGTCGTGCATGGTGACGCGTTCGTCAGTGCCTTCCGCAAAATCGGCGGTAATTTCTTCGGCGTGGGGGACATAGTCAACGGTGTTGGTGGAGGCCATGTGCTGACGGATGTAGTCGTAGGCTTTGGTTGAACCCGGCACGTTGTTAAACGTGACGCAGGGCGAAATGACGTTGATGAAGGCAAACCCTTTGTGGGCGATCGCCGCCTGAATAATCGGAACCAGCTGCTTTTTATCGCCGGAAAAACTGTTGGCGACAAACGTTGCGCCGAGCTGCAGAGCGATGGCGCAGAGGTCGATCGGTTCGAGCGCGTTCGGTTCGCCCTTTTTGGATTTTGAACCGATATCGGTGGTGGCGGAATCCTGCCCTTTTGTAAGGCCGTAAACGCCGTTGTTTTCGCAGATGTAAACCATGTTCACATTGCGGCGGACGGTGTGGACAAACTGGCCCATGCCGATGGAGGCGGTGTCGCCGTCGCCGGAGACGCCGATATAAAGCAAATCGCGGTTGGCCATGTTTGCACCGGTTGCGACGGAGGGCATTCGGCCGTGTACGGAGTTGAAGCCGTGCGATTTGCCGAGGAAATAAGTCGGTGTTTTTGAGGAGCAGCCGATGCCGGAAAGTTTGGCGACGCGGTGCGGCGGAATCGACATTTCAAAGACCGCCTCGATGATGGCCGCGCTGATGGAGTCGTGTCCGCAGCCGGCGCAGAGGGTGGAAACCGCGCCTTCGTAATCTTTGGTGGTGTAGCCGAGTTTATTTTTCGGCAGGTTCGGGTGGCGGAAATTGGGGACATTGTAACTCATGATGGTCTCCTTTTATCGGCGGTGGTGGAGGCCGCGGCGGGGAAGGGTGCTGGTTTGCAGAATCCAGTCGCGGATTTCGTGGCGGATAAAACGGGCGGTGATCGGGCTGCCGTCATAATGGAGCAGCGGAACCAGCCGTTCCGGATCGAAGTCGAATTCGGTGATCAGCAGGGAACGCATCTGGGCGTCGCGGTTCTGTTCGACGACGAAGACATATTCGTGGTCGAGAATAAACCGTTCCACTTCGTCGGAGAACGGGAAGGCCTGAATACCCATGCTGTCGAGCGAAATACCGTGCAGGTCGTTGAGGTGGAAAAGCGCTTCGATGGTTGCCGCCGCGGAGGTGCCGTAGTGGACGACGCCGACGGTGCAGGGTTTGTCTGTTTTGCGGATAATCGGCGGTGGAACGAGTTTGGCGGCGGTTTTCCATTTGAGCTGGAGGCGTTGCATGTTGGCGACATATTTTTCGCCGGCCTCGGTGTAAACGGCATATTCATCTTTGGAGGTTCCGCGCGTGAAAAAGGCGCCTTTGGTCGGGTGGGTTCCGGGGTAGGTGCGGTACGGGATTCCGTCGCCGTCAATATCGAGATAGCGCCCGAACCGCGCGTCCATATTTTCCAGCTCTTCTTCGGAGAAGACTTTGCCGCGGTCGTATTTGTGTTGGTCATCCCATTCAAACGGTTCGGACATATTGTCGTTCATTCCGAGGTCGAGGTCCGACATCACGATAACCGGCGTTTGAAGTCGTTCAGCGAGGTCGAACGCTTTGGCGGTATATTCAAAACATTCCTTCGGGGTGGAGGGGTAGAGGCAGATGTGTTTCGTGTCGCCGTGCGAGGCATAAGCGGCGGAAAGAATGTCGGATTGCTGCGTCCGCGTCGGCATTCCGGTGGACGGGCCGGCGCGCTGCACATCAATTAAAACGGAGGGGATTTCGGCAAAATAGGCCAACCCGAGAAATTCGTTCATCAGCGAAAGGCCGGGTCCGGATGTGGCGGTGAAGGCGCGCGCGCCGTTCCATGATGCGCCGATGACCATGCCGATGGCGGCCAGCTCGTCTTCGGCCTGCACAATGGCAAACTTTTTCTTCTGTGTTTCGGGGTCGATGCGGAACTGGCGGCAGTAGCGCGAAAAGTTGTCGATGATCGAAGTTGACGGGGTGATCGGATACCACGCGGCGACCGTTGCGCCGCCGTAAACTGCGCCCAGTCCGCAGGCTTCGTTGCCGTCCATCAGGATTTTATTCCCGACCATATCGCGCCGTTCAATGCGGAACGCGATCGGGCAGCTGTGCATCTCTTTCGCGAGGTTGTATCCGGTTTCAATGGCGCGAATATTCGGCTCAATCAGTTTCTCCTTCTTTTTAAACAGATCGGAAATCAGCTGACGGAAAACATCGAGTTCCATATCGAAAAGAGCGGCCAGTGCGCCGACATACATAGTGTTGCGCAAGAGCTGGCGCTGGCGCGGGTCGTCGTAGATTTCGCGGCATTTTTCGGTGAAGGGGATGCCGATGAAATCGATGTCATCGCGCAGGAATTCCGGGTTGAGCGGTTTGGTGGAGTCGTAAACAAAATAGCCGCCTTTATCCACTTCTTTAATATCGCGCTCCATGCTTTGCGGGTTCATTCCAACAGCGACATCGATCCCGCCGCGGCGGCCGAGAAAGCCGTTGTCGTTCACGCGCACTTCATACCACGTCGGCAGGCCCTGAATATTAGAGGGGAAAATATTTTTAGGGCTGATCGGCACACCCATCCGGAAAACCGCGCGGCTGAACAGCTTGTTTGCGCTGGCCGATCCGGTTCCGTTTACATTGGCGAATTTGATGACGAACAGGTTGGTAACAATATCGCGTTTCATGCGTCACTCTTCACTTTCGGTTTCGGGGCGATGTACAGAAACTTCTGCATATCCCAGGCGGCGGTCGGGCAGCGTTCCGCGCAGAGACCGCAGTGCAGGCAGACATCTTCGTCCTTCACCATCACCCGCCCGGTTCTTACGGGGTCGGAAACAAAAATCGGCTGGAACGGGTTGTTGGCCGGAACAGTCATATTTCGGCGCAGTTCTTCTTCGTCCGCATTGTCGGTGAACGTCAGACAGTCGACCGGGCAGATATCCACGCAGGCATCGCACTCGATACATTTTTTTGCGTTGAAAACGGTTTCAACATCGCAGTTCAGACAGCGCTGCGCCTCTTCAAAAGCAACCCGGTCATCAAACCCGAGTTCGACCTCCATTTTATGGCTGTGTATCGCTTCATCGAGGTCAACATGCGGCACGGCGTGGCGCGCGTCATCGGAAACCATTGAAGCATAGCTCCATTCATGAATGCCCATTTTCTGGCTGACCAGATTGATGCTCGGAGCGGGGCGTTCCGTTACGGTTTCCCCGCGCAGAAACAGGTCGATTGAAATTGCGGCCTGATGGCCCTGCGCGACGGCGGTGATAATGTTTTTGGGGCCGAAGGCCGCATCGCCGCCGAAGAATATTTTCGGGTGGGTTGATTGGAAGGTGACCTCGTCCACGTTCGCCAATCCAACCTTGTTGAATTCTATGCCGAGATCGCGCTCAATCCACGGGAAGGCGTTCGCCTGTCCGATCGCCAGCAGAACCATATCGCAGGGGATGGTTTTGAACTCTCCGGTTGGAGTGAAATTTTCGCGGCCGAGGGCATCCACCGAATAGTCGATGATTTCAAATTTCATCGCCGTGAGTTTTCCGTCTTCGACCACATATTCGAGGGGGTTATGATTTTCGAGAATCGGAATGCCTTCGGCCTTGGTGTCCTCAATTTCCCACGGGGAGGCCACCATCGCGGAAACCGGGGTACGCAGCACCACCTTGACGTTTGACGCGCCGAGGCGCAGCGCTGTGCGGCAGCAGTCCATCGCCGTATTTCCGCCGCCGATCACCAGTACATCTTTCGGCGCTTCGGTGACATGTTCAAACGCCACCTGCGCGAGCCATTCCACGCCGACTTTTACGCCGTTGCCCGCATCCGCCTCGTGGCCGGGCAGGGGAATACGCCGTCCGGTCGGCGCGCCGGTTCCGACAAATACCGCGTCGTATCCTTTATCGAGCAGCTCCTTCATCGATCCAACCCGGGTATTGAAAAAGGTCTTCACGCCCATATCGAGAATATAGCCCGTTTCTTCGTCGATGACTTTTTCCGGCAGGCGGAACGAGGGGATCTGCTGACGCATAAATCCGCCGGCTTTTGCGGTGGCTTCATACAGGTCGATTTCATAACCCAGCGGCATCAGATCGCGGCAGACCGTCAACCCGGCAGGTCCGGCGCCGATTACGGCGACTTTAAACCCGTTTTTCTTTTCCGGTATTTTCGGAAGCATCGCCTTAATGTCGCTTTTATGGTCGGCGCAAACCCGTTTCAGGCGGCAAATGGCAACCGGTTTATCTTCCACCCGCCCGCGCCGACAGGCCGGTTCGCAGGGACGGTCGCAGGTTCGGCCTAAAATACCGGGGAAAACGTTCGACTCCCAGTTCACCATATAGGCTTCCGAATATTTTCCCGCCGCAATCAGCCGGATATATTCCGGAACCGGGGTGTGCGCAGGGCACGCAAACTGGCAATCAACAACTTGGTGGAAATATTCCGGGTTCGAAGTATCTGTCGGCTTCACGCTGTTTTTTCTCCCGTTTTACCCTCGTTTTTAATTACGGACAATTCCGCTCGGTTAATCGGTATTACTGAGCTTTGAAAAGTTAAACCACAGCACGGATCGTATTTCAGCATTAAAATACTTAAATCGTACCTTTTTTATCACATTT
>QKFE01000229.1 GCA_003252225.1 Kiritimatiellales bacterium
ATTATGCATCTTAAAATCAAACCGCTCAACGAAACCGCCAAAGAAATCTATTCCGACCACGGCCATTTCCACGAAGGGGATGCCGGGCTGGATTTATATGTGCTCGAAGACATCACGATTGAACCGGGCGAAACGAAAGCGATTAAACTGGGAATTGCCTGCGAGCCGGAAGATGGCCGCGCTTATTTCCTGATGCCGCGTTCGAGCATTTCCAAAACCCCGCTGCGTATGGCCAACTCGGTTGGCCTGATCGACGGAGGCTATCGCGGTGAATTGATGGCGATGTGCGACAACATTAAAGATTTCACCTATACCGCCGAAAAGGGTCAGCGCCTGTTTCAGGTTGTCGCCTGCGACTGCTCCCCGATTTATTACGAAATGGTTGAGGAACTGTCGGAGACAACCCGAGGAGCCGGTGGGTTTGGATCAACCGGCAAGTGAGGCGTGAGCCGTGAAACGTGACCGCAGATAAATCACGCCTCACGTTTCACTCGTCACGATCCAAATGTCAGAGAAAAACGGCCAGCTTAAATATTCAACAAAAGACACCACTCTGCGCGTCTGCGACATGCCGGCGCAGCTGCGGCCGCGCGAAGAGTTTGAGCGGGTCGGGGCGGAAAATGTTTCCGATGCGGTGCTGCTCGCTTTGATCCTTCGTACCGGAACAAAGGGCATGAATGTCGTCGAGGTTTCGCAACGGCTGTTGGCGGCTTTCGGTTCGTTGACCTCACTGGCAAAAGCTTCGGTAAAAGAGATTCAGGCCATTAACAGTATCGGCCCGGTTAAGGCGCAAATGATCAAAGCGGCGATGGAGCTGGCGCAGCGGCTGACGCGCGAAAGCGTCGGCGAAAGCCCGATGGTGGTGACGCCGGAACAGGCGGCAGCCGTATTGCGGGAACGCGCGCGTGTTTTGAAAACGGAAGTTTTCTGGGCGCTGTTTCTTGATTCAAAAAACAGGCTTATCGGTGAGCCGCAGAAAATAAGCGAAGGTACGCTGAACAGCAGTCTGGTGCATCCGCGCGAACTGTTCCGGACCGCGATTGAAAAAAACTGCGCAAACGTAATTCTGGCGCACAACCATCCTTCCGGCGATCCGACGCCGTCATCGGAGGATATTAACGTTACGAAGCAGATGGTCAGCGCCGGCGAAGTGATGGGAATCAAGGTGCTGGATCATATTGTGATCGGGCATCGTCGAAATAATTCAGGCAGCGATTTTATAAGCCTCCGCGAAGCCGGGTTAGTGAAGTGCGGATAGGCGGGAGTGAAAAACGTATGAACAGAAAAATTTTGCATTTTGAAAGTATCGGCGGGGCAAGCGGGGATATGATTCTCGGCGCGCTGGTCGGTCTGGGCGTTCCGGTTGCGGAATTGAACGAGGAACTGAAATCGCTCCATATTGACCCGTTTGAGATTGTGGTCGATCACGTGGTCGAACAGGGAATGAGCGGAGTCCGGGCGAAGGTCGTTCTTCATGAACACCACCACCACCATCATCACGACCACGATCACGGGCATCATCACGGACGGCATTTGAGTACGATTTTAAAACTGATCGATGGAAGTGCATTGCCGGATCCGGTGAAAAAAGAGGCTGCGGAGGTTTTTCGAAAAATCGGCGAAGCCGAAGCGGCGATTCACGGGGTGGATATTGAAAAGATCCATTTCCACGAAGTCGGGGCAATGGATTCGATTGTCGATATTATCGGCTGTTGTCTGGCGCTGCATAAACTCGGCGTTGACGGAGTTTCAATCCGCAGCCTGCCGCAGGGGCACGGAACGATTAAGTGCGCTCACGGAACCTACCCGAATCCCGCCCCGGCGACATTACGCTTATTGAACGGCTTTCCGTGCGAATCCGTAGATGAGCCGTTTGAGTTGGTTACACCAACGGGGGCGGCCTTGCTTTCACGCTGGAAAACCGACACAGCCCCGCCAACAGGCTGTTCGGTTAAAACAAGCTCGTACAGCTTTGGCCATCGCAAACTGAACCACCGCCCGAATTTACTTCGAGCCTCCGTTTACGAAGAGGATGGAGGGCGGCGCTTTGTCGAAGCCTTATCCGATCAGTACGGCTCGGATGAAACCTCGCCCTCCAGCGAGCGGGATGAAGTGCTGGTGCTGGAATGCAATCTCGATGATACAACGCCGGAACTGGTCGGTTGTCTTTTTGACCGGCTATTCGAAAATGGCGCGCTGGAAGTTTTTACAACGCCGGTTCAAATGAAAAAAAACCGGTCGGGTATTCTGCTGACGGTTTTGTGTGAACCGGTTGCGCGGGAAAAGATGCTCGACCTGATTTTTGCGGAATCGACCACGTTCGGTGTTCGCGAGCGGCTGGGAAAGCGGGTCATCCTTGAACGCAGTTTTGAAGCCGTGAAAACGCCGTTCGGGGAAGTCCGGATAAAAATCGGGAAGCGGCGCGGCGAAACGGTAACGGCCTCGCCGGAAATTGAGAATTGCCGCAGACTGGCGGAAGAAAAAGGAGTTCCGGTTAAAAAAATATACCAACTGGCGCAGTCGGCCTGGCTGGCTGAAAACCCCGGTGTTTAAGATTGCCATCGGCGGGCGGTTTAGGTTCCTATGCTCCCGCTTTTCTGAAGCAGGGGATTGGGCATGGACGGATTGACATTCGAGGGTATCACCAAGCAGTTTGGGGATCTTAAGGCGCTGGATAATGTTTCGCTTTCGATCCGGCAGGGAGAGATCTTTTCACTGCTGGGGCCGAGCGGTTGCGGCAAAACAACGCTACTGCGTATCTGCGCCGGTTTTGAGACACCGGATTCGGGTCGTGTGCTGCTGAACGGGGAGGATATCACCGGACTGCCCGCCAATCGCCGCCGGGTGAATACCATTTTCCAGAACTATGCGCTTTTTCCGAACATGACGCTGCGGGCCAATATCGCCTTCGGCCTGCAGGTGGCCAAAGTGCCGAAAAAAGAGATTGCCGACCGGGTGGAGGCGATGCTTCAGCTGGTTCAGTTGGAGAAGCATGCCCATAAACGGCCCAATCAGATCAGCGGCGGGCAGAAACAGCGTGTGGCGATTGCGCGGGCGCTGGTCAACCGTCCGCAGGTGCTGCTGCTGGATGAACCATTGGCAGCGCTCGATCTGAAACTGCGGCAGCGGATGCTGGTGGAACTGGGCGATATTCATGATGAGGTCGGGACAACCTTTGTGTACGTGACGCACGATCAGGGCGAGGCAATGGGCCTTTCCGACCGGATTGCGGTGCTGAACCACGGTGTGGTGGAGCAGGTGGGAACTCCGCCGGAAATCTACGAGGCTCCCCGCAGCAGTTTCACAGCGGCTTTTATCGGCGATACCAATTTTTTCAACGGGCGGGTCTGCGAAATCGTGGACAGTGAATACTGCACGGTGGAGATCGACGGGCTGGAACCCCGCATCCGCATGTTTAACGATAAAAACCTGCGGGCGAATGTCCCCGTGGATCTAAGTATCCGCCCGGAAAAGTTTTCCATCCATCGCCAGCCGCCTGACTCCGCGCAGGAACGCAATACTTTGCGGGGCGTGGTGGAGAACGTCATATACCTCGGGTCGCACACCAAATGGTGGGTGCGGGTGAGCGATGAATACCTGATTTCCGTGACCAGCCAGCACAGCCGGTTCCTGCTGGATAAAGATCCCATCCGCTGGGAGGAAGAGGTCTGGATCAGCTGGCACGCCGATGACGGGTATATGCTTGAACGCTATAATGAGAGCGACGAATCACTGGTGGCACTACCGGACACCGAGGTTCAGACGCTGGAGGATGAACCGGAATGATTCCGCCGCGCGTCAGGGAGTGGATCATTTCCGTGCCGGCCATGGCGTGGCTGGTGGTCTTTTTTCTTATTCCGACACTGGTGATTTTTGTGATCGCCTTCAAACCGGCTACGCCGATGGGCGGGCTGGGGGAAGGCTGGACGCTGGACACTTGGCGGGAACTGGGAAACCCCAATTATCCGGACATCATGATGCGTACGCTGCGGCTCTCTTTTTACTGCACGGCGGCCTGCATCCTGATCGGTCTTCCGTTCAGCTATTACATGGCCCGCGCAGCTGAAAAGCTGCAACGCTGGCTGCTGATGCTGGTGATTATCCCGTTCTGGACCAACTTCCTGATCCGCGTTTTCGCCTGGAAGGCGGTACTGCATCCCGAGGGGCCGCTGAAGCACCTGCTGGTTTCGCTGGGTGCGGTTCCGCCGGATACGATGCTGCTCTATAATGAAGGCGCAGTGCTGCTGGTCATGGTTTATACCTATCTGCCCTTCGCCATTATGCCGCTCTACGCCTCGATTGAAAAATTTGATTTTTCACTGATGGAAGCCGCACAGGATCTCGGGGCAGGCCGGGTTGTTTTTTTCAGCCGGGTCTTTTTGCCGGGAATCCGCCGGGGCATACAGACCGCGGTGCTCATGGTGCTGATTCCCGCACTGGGTTCGTATGTGATTCCCGATATTCTCGGCGGGCCGACCAGCGAGATGCTCGGTAATAAAATTGCGCAGCGCGCCTTTGCGGACCGCAACCTGCCCCACGCCGCCGCGCTTTCGGCTCTGCTGTGCGCCGGAGTGATGCTGCTTCTCATCGGCTGGGGACTGCTGGCCCGGCACCGGCAGAAAAGGGGGCTGACATGAAATCCTCCCGACTGCCCGCCACAACCGTCTGGCTGACGCTGCTCTTTTTCTACCTACCGATTCTCGTGCTGGTGGTGAACTCCTTTAATGCGCATAAGTATGGCGGGAGCTGGGACGGGTTTACGCTGAAGTGGTATGTCCGCCTTTTTGAAGACCGCGCCGTATGGCATGCGCTGGGCAATTCGCTGGTTGTGGCGCTGGCCAGTACCATCGTCTCCACAGTGCTGGGAACCGTCGCGGCCTATGCCATGAGCCGGTTCGCAAGCCGCCTGCAGAAGGTGCAGTACGGACTGATTTATATGCCGCTGATCGTGCCGGATATCCTGATGGGCATGAGCCTGCTGCTGTTCTTCCTTTCGGTCGGGTTTGAACTGGGGCTGGCATCGATCTGCGTCGCCCACATCACCTTCTGCATCAGTTATGTGGCGATGGTTGTTTTTGCGCGGCTGCAGGATTTTGACTATTCCATTATGGAGGCCGCCTACGATCTCGGGGCGGACAGCCGAACGGCGGTGTTGAAGGTGCTGCTTCCTGCGCTTGCCCCGGGTATTGCCGCCGGTGCGCTGTTGGCCTTCACGCTTTCGATCGATGATTTTGTAATCACTTTTTTTGTATCGGGACCGGGTTCAAGCACTCTGCCGGTTCATATTTACAGCATGATGAAACACAGCCGGTTTATGCCGGTGATCAACGCGCTTTCAACGCTTCTGCTGGTTGTTACATTTGCGGCGGTGGGGGTGAGTCAATACCTGACAACAAAGAAAGGGAACGGAGTAAAATGAAAAAGTCAATTATGTGGATGGTGTCTGCGGCAGCGGTTCTCCTGCTTGCCGGATGCGGCGGGAAAAAACCGGTGTTGAATATCTATAACTGGGCCGACTATGTGGATGAAGATAAACTGGCGGAATTCGCCGAGGAGTTCGGCTGCCGGGTGGTAGTGGATACCTTTGATTCCAACGAGTCCATGTATGCCAAACTGAAGGCCGGGGCCGCAGGGTATGATGTGATTTTTCCCTCCAGCTATATGGCGGCAGTGATGTATGAACAGGGCATGCTGCTGCCGCTTGACCACACCAAACTTCTCAATATCAAAAACCTCGATCCCGCCTTCGGCGCGATGCTGCTGGATAAGAAGCAGGTTTACAGTGTGCCGTACTGTTTCAGCTATACCGGTATCGGCTACCGCAACGACCGGCTCGAACAGCCGCCGACTTCGTGGGATATTTTTGCCGATGCCGCTCTGGCCGGGCGCACCACACTGCTCAACGATATTCGCGAAACTATCGGTGCCGCGCTGATCAAACTCGGCTATCCGCTCAATTCAACTGACGAAAAGCAGATTGAAGAAGCCGCCGATCTCGTGATCCAGTGGAAAAAGAACATCGCGAAATTTGATTCCGAGCAGTACAAAACCGGCATTGATTCCGGTGAATTCACCGTGGTGCAGGGCTACTCCTCGGATATCCTCATGGTCGCCGCTGAAAATGAAAATATCTCCATCGCGTTTCCTGAAGAGGGCATGGTGGCCTGTTTTGATGATATGGTGATTCCTGCCTCGTGCGATAACCCGGAACTGGCCTACGCCTTCATTAATTTCATGTGCAGGCCCGAAACCGCTGCGGCCAATATGGAATGGAACTATGGCCGTATCCCCAACCTTCCGGCGTATGAACTGATCGATGCCGAAATCCGGGAAAACGAAGCTATATTCCTTTCGGAAGACGTGCTGGCCAAATGCCGGATGATTGAAGATGTCGGCGAAGCCATTTCCCTCTACAGCAAAGCCTGGGACCGAATCAAAGCCGCGCAGTAAAAATCCGGAGAGGAAAAGCCGGTTGCGTTTCCCGGAATGCTGGAATACCGTAGTCGGCTTTTAAATTAGGACAGACTTATGTTGGCGAAACGAATTATTCCCTGCCTGGATGTGACCGGCGGGCGCGTTGTGAAAGGGGTCAATTTTGTGGATCTGCGCGATGCAGGCGATCCGGTGGAATGCGCGAAAGCGTACGAAGCGCAAGGCGCGGATGAATTAACCTTTCTCGATATTACGGCGTCGAGCGATGGCCGCGATACGATGGTCGATATTGTGCGGCGCTGCGCGGAGCAGGTGTTCATGCCGCTGACGGTTGGCGGCGGAATCCGTACGGCAGCCGATGTGCGGAAAATGCTTAATGCCGGTGCCGACAAGGTTTCATTCAATACGGCGGCGATTCACAACCCCGATATTCTGAACGAGTGTTCCGATTCGTTCGGATCGCAGTGCACGGTGCTGGCGATTGATGCGCGGCGTAACGGCGATGGAACGTGGGGCGTTTTTACCCACGGCGGCCGCAACCCGACTGAACTCGACGCCATCGAATGGGCGGTCGAAGGAACGCGGCGCGGAGCCGGTGAAATCCTGCTGACCAGTATGGATTGCGATGGCTGTAAAGACGGCTATGACCTTGAACTCACCCGCGCGATTTCGGAGGCGGTGAGTGTTCCGGTGATTGCTTCCGGCGGCGCCGGAACCAAGCAGCATTTTGTTGATGCAGTCACTATCGGAAAAGCAGACGCTGTTTTAGCCGCATCGTTGTTCCATTTCGGCGAACTTACCGTTGCTGAATTGAAGCAATATATGCGCGACAAAGGCGTGGAAGTGCGTCTGTAGTGACGAGGTCAAATTTGCCCGATTAATTCGAGTGCGGCTTTTTCTGCGGCTTCGAAGCGGGCCGTTCCGGTTCCGCTGATGATTCGGTAAGGGCGCCGAAGCTGTTCAATTTGCTGACGGTGGCGTTCGAACAGCTCTTCCCGGTTGAGGGGATTTTCGCGTAGAGGATCGAATTCCCACGGAAGATCCGGACGACACAGCAGATAAACGTGGCTGTTTTCCCGCTGCAAGGTTTCGGTTATTTCCGGGTGGCACTTTCCGAAGATCACCTCGCTCCAGATTTTATAGTTGGTCAGGTCGGTGTCGAAAAGGCCGAGCGGCTCCGCCGCCGGAACCTGTTCATGCTGATACTGCCGGTGTCCCCGGCTCATTTCGAGCAGGGAATCAAAGGTGTAATGCGGGCCGTTCCGTTCGAGGTATATGCGGGCGTATTCCTGTGCTGCCGGCAGGATCAGCCTGTCGGCGAGATAAGCCGTGATGGTGCTTTTTCCGGTCGATTCCGGGCCCGTAATGACGATGCGCCTGTTCATGTCCGGTTAAAAAAATGCGCTGATTGAAAGGCCGTAATAGGTGTCCGCTTCTTCAAAGGAATCGATGGCCGCTAATGGAACGGTATAGGCGATGAACGGGGTGAGCGAAAAATACCCCCCAATCTGAACGGGCAGCGAGGCCTTGAATTGCGCGTGGTTCCATGCGTTGCCTTCAATATAGTAACCAAACGCATAGCCCGTCTCCGCGTCAAACTTCAGTGCAACGGTATCGTGCAGCGGTGCGGAGCAGTCGGCAACGAAGCGGAGCAGGCTTCCGCCTGCTTCGGTATCGTAATGGTTCCGCAGTGAAAAAGAGAAATATTCCCCCCAGTAGGAGGCGTGCGCCGCAATTTCGTTTGAATCCCCGTCGCCCCACGGCGCTTCAAGATAGTCGAAATATGAATAAAGAAAGCCGAGGTAGACGTTTCCCCCCAGAGCATAATCCGCTCCGGCATACAGGTCGATTTCGCGGTATGTTCCATCGGTCAGATGCCCGTACCAGGTTCCGGCATTCAGGGTGATGCGGTCGGTCAGCGGGTAGCTCAGCCAGATATCGGAATGGAACAGGGGTTCGGTCTGCCGGTAGCCGTAAAGGACGTAGATGCTGTCGATTCCGGCGGATAATGTGGCGCTGAGGTTCTGTTCCGCCGGTTGGGTCAATTCTTCCGGGGCTTCTTCGGATAAGGTTCCGCCTGCTGCCAGCAGGACGGCTAAAAGCGGCTGGGCGGTTTTTAATGTGAGCATGGTGTTCTCCTTGTTTTAAATGTTTCTGTGCTGCATCGACTGATGCCATTTCCACCCGCCGTAAAGTCCGAGCAGGAGGAAAAACCCGTATTGGATCGAATATATCGGGGCATCTTTAACCCAATAGATATGGATGCCGAGCAGGTTGACGATCAGCCAGCCGATCCAGTTTTCCATCCGTTTTTTCGCCTGAAGAAACTGGGCGAAAAAATTAAGGACGGTGGTGGCCGAATCCCGCCAAAGCAGGGCGGGTTCGGGAATCCACGCAACTGAACCCGATAAGGCTGAAATCG
>QKFE01000291.1 GCA_003252225.1 Kiritimatiellales bacterium
CAGACGGAAAGAAGCGGGTAGTCTGGAGGCGAAAACTGAGCAGAGAAATAGCCGGGTGTTGATGTGATATATCCGGTTGGAACAGTCGCGTAAGCGTGTTTATAGGAGAATGAAAATGGATACAGCTCAATTGCTGATTTCAATGTTTATAGGCTGCATCGGGATGGGTTATATCATCTACGGGCGGAAGCAGTTCAAGGGCTCCGCGCTTGTTGCCGGAATTGCTCTGTGCGTTTACCCCTATTTCGTGCATAACCTGATTCTTCTTCTCCTCATCGGGACGGGTATTATGGTGGTGCCGTTCTTTGTTCACGACTAACGTCAGGGCAACTGTTTCGGGGCGGGGATGGGCTGGCTGCCGGATTCGGTGGAGATGCTCAGCCCAGAGCCACATCCAGAATCATCATTACGGCAAAGCCCGCCATGGTTGCAAGGGTAACCACGTCGATATTCTTTTCATTCCGCTGCGACTCAGGAATCAGCTCTTCGACCACCACGAAGATCATTGCACCAGCTGCAAAGCAGAGCGCATAGGGCAGGATGTTTTGCATCTTTAAGACAAACACTGCGCCGATCACCCCGGCAATCGGTTCAACGAATCCGGAGGCCTGGCCATACATAAAACTCTTCCACTTGCCCATTCCTTCCCGGCGTAGCGGCATGGATACTGCGGCGCCTTCCGGAAAATTTTGAATACCGATGCCGATGGCCAGCGCAACGGCCCCGCCGAGACTGGCTGAAGGCAGCCCGGCGGCAACGGCTCCGAAGGCGACGCCCACGGCCAGCCCTTCCGGAATGTTATGCAGAGTGATTGCCAGCACCAGCAGTGTACTGCGCTGCCAGGACGTTTTGATTCCTTCGCTTTGATCGATCGTGAGTCCGGGGTGCAGATGCGGCAGGAAATTATCCACCAGCCGCATGAAAACCCCGCCACCCATAAAACCGATCAACGCTGTTAGCCACGGCGTATGGCCCAGATTTTCCGCCATCTCAAGCCCCGGAGCAAGCAACGACCAAAAACTCGCGGCAATCATGACCCCCGCTGCAAAGCCCAGCATACAGTCCATGAACTTCGGCTTTACCATTCCGGGCATGAAAACCAGCGCCGCCCCCAGCGCGGTGACGCCCCAGGTGAACAGCGTGGCAATCAGCGCCTGCACCACGGGGCTGAACTGCATGAAAAAATCATTCATTCAAGGTCTCCTGTCCTCACGGTTTGCATCGGATATTGACAGGAATATCGCATTAACAGGCGGCGTTCCAAAGGAAAAGTATATTCAAAAAAGAGTCGGGGTTTCCGGGGAAAACATTACCTCGCTGTAATGATCCGGCAAGAATGCGGAAAGGTTGCTGTGGTTTGATCGGTCTCCGTAATCAGGGAAAACCAAGGAGAGAAGCATGATTAAAGCTCAGAATCTGATCCGCGACTTCGGGCCGCGCCGTGCAGTGGACGGCGTTTCATTCGAAGTCGGAAAGGGGACTGTACTCGGGTTCCTCGGTCCGAACGGAGCCGGGAAAACAACGACCATTCGCATGGTGTCCGGTTTTCTGCCGCCCAGCTCGGGAACCGTATTTGTAAAGGGGATCGATGTGGCAGTTGATCCGGTGTCGGCGCAGAAGAGCATCGGCTATATGCCCGAAACTACGCCGCTGTACGAAGACATGACGGTTTCAGGGTTTTTGAAATTCATTGCCGAGGTGCGCGGGTTCAGCGGCGCTGAGCGCAACAGCCGGGTGGATCGCGCCATTGAACGCTGTTTTCTCGGTCCGGTTCGCAATCAAGGGATTGATACGCTTTCGAAGGGTTACCGCCAGCGCACCTGTCTGGCGCAAACGCTGCTCCACGATCCGGATATTCTGCTGCTCGATGAGCCGACGGAAGGTCTCGATCCGAACCAGAAGCAAGTGGTGCGGGAAATGATCCGGGAGATGGCGTCCGAACGCGTTGTAATGCTTTCCACCCATGTGCTTGAAGAGGTCGAAGCCATCTGCACCCGTGCCATTATCATCAGCGGCGGCAAGGTGGTGGCCGACGATACGCCGGCCCGGCTGAAAACCCGCAGCACCAAATACAATGCCGTCACCCTCCGCGCCGAAGGCGGCGGTGTGGCTGAAACGCTTGGGAAACTTCCCGCCGTCGAAAAAGTTCAGGTATTGGAAGACGGCCGCGTGGTCGTATTTCCAAAGGCCGGGAAATCGATTGCGGCGGAGATTCTTGCAACGGCACAGGAGAAGAAGTGGACGGTGTCGGACATCAAAGTGGATGAAGGGCGGCTCGACGATGTCTTCCGCCAGATCACCGCCACCGAAGACACAAAGAAAAAGGAGGCGGCGTGATGAACGAGGCAGCACAGCATGTAATGGCCGTGGCCAAGCGCGAGTGGCGTGCTTACTTTGATTCGCCGGTGGCCTATGTTTTCATCATCATTTTCCTGATGCTGGCGGGGTTCTTCACCTTCTCGCTGGCGCAGTTCTATGAAGCGGGGCAGGCCGACCTGAGCGGCTTCTTCCAATGGCATCCGTGGCTTTACATGATTCTGGTTCCGGCGGTGGCGATGCGGCTGTGGGCTGAGGAGCGGCGTTCCGGAACGATTGAGCTGCTGTTCACCGTGTCGGTTACGCCGTTGCAGGCACTGCTCGGCAAATTTATTGCCGCATGGCTCTTTATGCTGCTGGCGCTGGTGCTCACCTTTACGGTGCCGTTCACGGCGATATACCTCGGATCACCCGATGGCGGGACGATCTTTTCCGGCTATCTCGGCAGCGGTCTGCTGGCCGGGGCCTACATTGCCGCAGGCATGTTTACCTCCGCGCTGACGCGCAATCAGGTGATCAGTTTTATTCTGGCGGTGGTGATCGGTCTCTTCCTGATTCTTGCGGGCTATCCGCCGGTTACGGATCTGCTTTCGCGCTGGGCGCCGATGTGGCTGGTCGACGGGGTGGCCTCGTTCAGCTTTATGCCGCACTACGAAGCACTACAGCGCGGGGTGATCGATCTGCGCGATCTGGCTTACTTCGCCTCAGTGATAGTCTTCATGCTCTTTGCCACGCAGGTTGTATTGAAAAACAAAGTCAGCCGTTAATCAGGAGGATTGCTGAAATGAACAAAATGAAAAAAATGACCGGAGTCGCCGGGGTTATTTTGCTGCTCGGTATCCTGATTGCCCTCAATGCGGTGTTGCGTCCGGTGCGCGTCCGGATGGATGTGACGGAAGACAAACTCTACACGCTCTCCGGCGGCACAAAAAAGCTGCTCGGCGACCTCGACCGAGATGTGACGTTGAAGTTCTATTTTTCAAAAAGCAACGACCGCCTGCCGGTGCCGACGAAAAACTTCGCGGCGCGGGTGCGCGATCTGCTGAAAGAATATGAGTCGCGTTCCGGGGGGTATCTCGCGGTGGAGGAGTATGATCCGAAACCCGACTCCGACGAAGAGGAGTGGGCCCAGCGCTACGGCCTGCAGGCGCAGGCGCTCGATATGTTCGGGAATGACGGAGGGCTCTATTTCGGCATCGTGGCTGTTTCCGGCAACCGTGAGGCGGTGATCCCTGTGCTGGCACAGAGCGCGGAGCCGCGGTTGGAATACCTGCTCACCCGCATGGTTTCGGAGGTAACCACCGACAAACAGGCGAAAATCGGCCTGATCAGCGCGCTGCAGGTTGCCGGCGAAGGAGGCAATCCCTACATGGGCGGCAGCAGCAGTAAATGGGCGGTACTCTCCGAAATCGAACGTCAGTACGAGGTGGAAGATCTCGGTATGAGCGTGAAAAAAATTCCGGAAGACATCGACACGCTGGTGGTGATTCATCCGGCCGACATCGCTGACGATGCGCTCTTTGCCATCGACCAGTTTATATTGCGCGGCGGCCGGCTGCTGGCCTTCACCGATCCGATGAGTCTGGTCGCACAGGAGAGCGTCAGCCCGCAGATGCAGCAGATGGGCATGCCGCCGCCGCAGGGTGAATCGGATCTTAACAAACTCACTTCGGCATGGGGCGTGAAGATGCTTAATGGGCAACTGGCCTGTGACGAAACCGCCGCCAGCCTGTTGCAGGCAGGCCGTGGACAGGCTCAGCGTAATGCCGCCTGGATGTCGCTCACCAAAGCCAATATCAACCATGAGGATGTGGCCACCGGATCACTTGCGGATCTGATGCTGCCTTTCGCCGGCGCATTTGAAGTGAATGCCACTAATGGGCTGACGGTCACGGAGCTGCTCTTTACTGCGGACGACGGCTATCTGGCCGATGCTTCTTCCGTCCGGTATGGCCAGATTAAAATCGGTGCCGATAAAAAACGGCTGCCGTTGGCGGTGCGTCTGGCCGGCACCTTCAAGACCGCCTTCCCGGACGGCAGGCCAAAAGCCGGAGATACAGACGAAGCAAGGAAAGATGGCACTGAAAAGGCATCCGCGGAACCCGCCGGTCTGAAAGAGAGCACCAAGCCGGGCGTGGTGATTCTTGTCGCGGATGTTGACCTGATTGCCGACCGCTTTGCGACCCAGAGCATGAACCTGTTCGGGCAGACGGTGGTGCAGCCGCGCAACGATAATCTTAGTTTTGCGCTGAATATGGTGGAACAACTCTGCGGCAGCGAAGCACTCATCGGTTTGCGTTCGCGCAACTCGTTCGATCGGCCGTTCGACCGCGTGAATGAACTGGAGAAGGAAGCGGCCTTTAAGTGGCAGGCTGAGGAGCAGCGGCTCAACGAGCAGCTGCAGGCAACGCAGATGCGGCTGGCTTCGTTACAGAAGGGTCGGGATGACGGGGCGCAGCAGTTCCTTTCGCCCGAACAGGAAGCGGAGTTGAAGAAATTCCGCGAAGAGATGTTCCAGACCCAGCAGTCGCTCAAAGAGGTGCGCAAGAACCTGCGGCGCGATATCGAGATGCTGGGCGTTCGGCTCAAAGCGCTTAACATCATCGGTCTTCCGCTGCTGGTGGCTGCTTTCGGGATGATCCGTGCCTTTCGGATGAAGAAAACGCGATAAGGAGATTGGTTTCATGAATTCAAGAAAACTGATTGGAATGGCGGTTGCGCTGATGGTGCTGGCGGGGATTGCGTTCATACAGAAAAAGAGCGATCAACGGCACCACCCTGAACCGGAGGCGACAGAAGCAACCCTCTTTCACGGTCTGGATCTGAACACCGTGGATGCGCTCAGTGTAAGTCTCGGCTCCAACTCTGTTGAGCTGGTGAAAAAAGACGGACATTGGCTGAATGCTTCGCTGTATGATTATCCGGTAAATTTCAAGATGCTGGCCGATGCACTGCGTGCCGCAGGTGAAGTGAAGATGGGGCGCCCCGTACGGGCCGCCAATGTGAAGGATACGGAATTCGGGCTGGACAAGGCCCGGACGCTGATTCTTAAGGCGGGCGGTAAAGACGCTGTGAAACTGGAAGTCGGAGCTCAGCGCGAGGCTTCGGAAACGGCAGCATGGGCGAACCAGCATTTCATCCGGAAAAATGCCGGCGATGAGATTTACCTGGTCGATTATGATTTCCGTCCGTTCAGCACGGAACCCTCTGATTGGATTGAAAAGAAACTGCTGAATGTCCGACCCGATGAAATTGTTTCGGTAAAAGTCGGGGATATTGAGCTCAACTCTGTCAGTAATGAATGGACACTGGCGGGTCTCGATCCGGAAACGGAGGAGCTGCAAATTTCGCAGGCAAACAAACTGCGGGGCGCTTTGCAGAACCTGAACTGCTCCACGGTGGTTGACGCCTCCGGAACGGATGCTGAACTCGGGTTTACGAATTCGATAATCTATACGGCATTTACGACGAACCAGACCTTCACGGTTGAGTTAGGAGCGGAAACGGAATCCGGGCGGTATGTCCGGTTTAAAGGTGATGTGCCGGAAAATCTGAAACCGTGGACTTTTGAAATAAGTACCTATGATGCAGGCGATTTTGAAATCGGCAGGGACTTGTTAGTGAAGAAAGAAAAACCCGCTGATTCAAAAGAAACATCTCATCCTGAGTAGCCCTGTCGCTGCTCAACATCTCCTCAAACCTATGCCGCCTCCGGTTTCCCGCCGGAGGCGGCGTTTGTTTTCCCGAGACACCGCGCAAATCATGTTGCCTGCTGCACCTGTTGCCGATACCTTACTGCTTTTTAAAGGTGGGTATGAAGAACGGGCCGTTTAATCCGAATCGAGAAAAACCGGTGGTACATGTTGTGCGGGGGGCAGATGCGTATGCCAATACCATCGCCGTGCTGAAGCAGTTCGACCTCTCTCCGGTTAGCGGTAAAAGGGTGTTGCTGAAGCCGAATGTCGGGCGGATGGCTCCAGCCGGTTCCGGGGTGAATACCAACCCGCAGGTGGTTGCTGCCGCGATTGATGCTTTCCGCGAAGCCGGGGCCGAAGTAGCGGTGGGTGAAAGCCCGATCACCGGCGTGAAAACGATGGAGGCGTTTGAATTGTCCGGCGTTGCAAACGTTGCGAATGAGCGCAATTGCCCGCTGATTGACATGGATGAACGCAGCCCGGTCATCACGGAAGTCCCGAACGGACGGGTGATTAATTCGCTGAAAGTGTGCGCCGATGTTTTCGACTTCGATTTTGTGGTTTCGATTCCGGTGATGAAAATACACATGCACACCGGCGTGACGCTTTCGGTTAAAAATATGAAAGGCTGCCTTTGGCGGCGCAGCAAAGTCGATCTGCACATGCTGCCGCAGCTGGAGGGAACGGCCGATAAATCGCTCGATATCGCCATCGGCGACATGGCCACCGTGTTATTGCCGCACTTTGCCCTCATTGATGGGTCGATCGGGCTCGAAGGATTGGGGCCGGGCGCCGGAACGCCGAAAGAGCTGAATGTGGTGGTTGCCGGCGGTGATCCGTTTGCCGCCGACGCGGTGGCCTGCAAATTAATGGGCCGGAATGCGGAAGAGATTCCGCATCTGCGGATCGGGGCAGAGAACGGTTGCGGAATTATTGATTTAAACCGAATCACGGTTTCGCCGGATAACTGGGCGGAGTTTTCTTCCGAATTTAAAGCCTCGCCGAAAAACCTGACGATCGAATTCCCGGATATCGAAGTGCTCGATAAAAACTCATGCAGTGCCTGCCAATCCACCCTGCTTCTTTTTTTGCAGCGCTTTGGTGAATCGCTGGCTGATTACATCCCGAAGGGCGAACGGCTGAAAGTGGCGATTGGAAAAGGGCATGAAAACCTTCCCGCCGGAACGCTCTGCATCGGCCAGTGCACGGTGAAACAGAAAGAGGGCGGTATTTTTGTCCCCGGGTGCCCGCCCGTCGGAAGCCAGATTTTTAAAACCCTCCAGCAGCACGCGGAGCAGGGCAACCCGGATTGAGTCCTCGAAAAGCCGTAGAGAACGCAGGACTGTAATTGAAAAGATTTTCTTTGTGTCCTTTGTGTCCTTTGTGACTTTTGTGGTAAACAAAACGAATGAAACGCATCGGAATAACCATCGGAGATAGTAACGGCATCGGGCCGGAAATTACGCTGAAGGCCATCGGAAAAAGCCGGTGGCCGGAGGGCGTTGAGTTTGTGGTTTTTGGGAATGAGGCGGTAATTCGCGAACAGGCTGAATTCATGAAAATCCCGGTCTCCCGGAAAATCCGTTTTGAACATGTCGGGTCAAAATCCCTGCCGATCCATTTCGGTAAAGTTCGGGCCGATGCGTCGAAGCTGGCCTGTGAAGCCATCTGCACCGCGATCGACCAATGCCTTTCCGGTGAAATCGACGCAATGGTTACGGCGCCCATTTGCAAAGAGGGATTTCATAAAGCGGGTATTCCTTTTCCGGGCCACACCGAGCTGTTGGCTGAACGCACGAAAACGAAAAACTTTGGCATGATGCTTATCGGCGGCGGCCTTCGGGTGATGTTGGTTACGCGGCACATCCCGATTTCGAACGTGGCGGAATCGCTGACGAAAAAAAATATTCGCGAGCACATTGAACTGACCGGCGAAGCGCTGAAGTTGTTCGGAATTAAAGGGGGGAAAATCGGGGTGTGCGGATTGAATCCTCATGCGGGCGATGGCGGCATTATTGGAACGGAAGAAAAGAGCGTTATCAATCCGGCCATAAAACTGGCGCGGAAAAAGGGCTTCAAGGTTTCGGACGCTGTTCCGGCCGATACCATTTTTTATGAAGCGTTAAATGGGAAATACGACGCCGTTGTGGCGATGTATCACGATCAGGGTTTGGCCCCGCTGAAAATGCTCGGCTTTGATGAAGGGATCAATGTGACGCTCGGGCTTCCGATTATCCGAACATCGCCCGATCACGGAACGGCCTTCGGCATTGCCGGGCAAAACAGGGCTTCGTTTAGCAGCATGAAAAACGCAATCAACCTCGCCATCGAAATGGCCGGGAAACCCAACCCCTGGAAATAATTTTATACAGAAGGACGTAAAGGTCGCGAAGAAGAGCAGCTTTGCGTACTTTGCGATCTTCTGTTAGATAGCACTCATGAGTGAAGAATTTAGATTAACGAGTCCGAAGGAAGTACGCGGTTTATTGGCGCAGCTGGGGCACCGGCCGAATAAGGGGCTGGGGCAGAACTATCTGATCGATGCCAATATCCTCGATATCATTGCAAACACGGCGGAGATTCAGCCGAATGAAAACGTGCTCGAAATCGGGCCGGGTTTGGGGGCGCTGACGGAGCGGATACTTCCGAAGGCAAAATCGGTGACCTGTATCGAAAAAGACCCGACGATGGTGAAATACCTGAAATCGCGGTTTGAAGATTTCACCCTGATTGAGTCCGATGCGCTGGAGGTGGATTTGGACGCCCTGTTTGAAAGCGGGATTTCGAAGGTTGCGGCCAAT
>QKFE01000231.1 GCA_003252225.1 Kiritimatiellales bacterium
ATAAAATGAACGACCTTTTCCAGATTTTCCTCGGCTGTACGCGACCGCCGCTCCGTTGCCCGCATATTTAAAAGCAGGGTACCCAGCAGCTGCCCGAGCGCACCCGCCGCCGCAACCAGCATCAGATAGGTATGCACCTGACTCATGTACTGATAGAGCTGCTCAATACAGGCGGTGATTTCCTGATGCTGCGGCAAGTGGATGACCGGGGAACGGAGATCGGGCACCAGCATTTCCGCAAATTGGCCGGACTGTTTTCCCTGAAAATGAACCCAGTATGTTTTCCAAGGATTATCCGGGTCTGCGCCGTAAACATGCGCCCGGTGCGCCGGAATCAGCAGGCCGTCATACTTTTCCACCGTCCACGAGCGCCCCGCCATTTCGATCCAGCCGCGCCCGCCGACATTATAGATAAAGATGCAGTCATAACTGCCGGACGGACGGGGAAGATAATGTGTTGCAGGTGCCTGATGAAAACCGGTGCGCGTGCAGAGCAGATCCTGCGTGATGGGCATTTCAAGAAACCGCTGCCGCAAATCGGGAGACAAATGCGTCACCCGCATGCCCGGAACGGCGCCCCGCATCGCCTGCCGAATCGATGCAACCGAAACATCGCTGAGTTGCGCAAACTGAAGACCGGATTTCCGGAGCAGTTGACCGACTGCTTTTTCAGATCTGGACTGAATCTCGTTCATTTTATAGCTGAATATAATCCATGTTTACCCAAATCCTGTCTATGGCGTTTTGCCTGTTTTTCCCCTTCACTTAAACCGTTGAATTTTAACGCAGAGGAAAAAGGATGAAACTAACTGTTCAAACCATCGGGGTTATCGCACTTGCCGCACTACCGATCTGTCAGGCAAAAGACAGCGGAGTCAGCGTGACTGTTTCGGCGGACGAAAAGCAACCGGCATGGCGGCGTGTTTTTAAGGAAGAGTGGCCATCCATTGCACAGCACACCACCCCGGAGTGGTTCCGCGATGCCAAGTTCGGTATCTACACCTGCCTCGCTCCGGCTACGGTCGGCACGCAATACGGCACAACGGAATGGTATGGCTGGGCGATGTATAAAACCAACGCCACCTGGTGGACCAATGGAAAACGGCACGATCAGGAAGACGGCCCTTCGCCCGTTTTCAAACTGCACCGCGAAAAGTTCGGCGATCAACATGAGTTCGGCTACAAGGATTTCATCGGCCTGTTTAACCCGAGTAATTTTAACGCGGTCGTCTGGGCGGATCTGTTTGAAAAATCGGGCGCAAAGTTTTGCGGCCCGATGGGGGTGCATCACGACAACTATTACCTGTGGGATTCAAAATACACGCGCTGGGATATTATGGATACCGTCGGCTTCGATATGTGCGCCGAACTGGAACGCGAAATTAAAAAGCGCGGCATGAAATTCGCGATGACGTTTCACCACGCCTTCACCTGGTGGTTTTTCTATCCGTCCTATGCATTCGATGGCGGTCAACCGGGCAATGAAGACCTCTACTGCCGACCGCATGAATTCTCACCGGACAATGACAGCTTTGCAGAATACCCGGACGCGGAATACGAAGAGCTGTGGTTCAAAAAGCTGGAAGAGGCCTGCGTGAACTATGACCCCGATCTGATCTGGTTTGATATGGGGCTGGAGTTGCTCAGCGATAACATTCGGAAGAAAGCGTTCGCCCGCCTGCTGAATAATGCCGAAGAGAAGAATCAGAAAATCGGCCTCTGTTACAAAATCAAATACGATGTCTGCATTCCGCCGAAAGCGGGCATTCTGGATTACGAAAAAGGGCGATCCACCGTGATCCGCGAAGATCCGTGGCTGACCGATACCCCGCTTGGCGGGTGGTTTTATAATGGCCGCACATCGCGCTCGCCCGAAGCCGTCATTGAAATCCTCGTCGACATTGTCAGTAAAAACGGGTGCATGCTGCTTTGTGTCAGCCCGAAACCCGACGGCACCATCCCGGAAGATCAGCAGGCCACTTTGCTCGGCGTCGGTGAATGGCTGGAGATGAACGGAGAGGCGCTGTATAACACCCGCCCGTGGGTCATTGCAGGCGAAGGCCCGACGCAGCTGGAGGCAGATGGCCACTTCAACGAAAACTGGGAAGCGATTTATACCGAGAAGGATATCCGTTTCACCCGGAGCAAAGATGGCAATACCCTTTACGTAATTGTGCTCGATCGGCCCGTGCAGGGCAAAGTGACGGCGACGCAACTGGCCGATATTTACCCCTATCTTGACCGAGGAATTAAGCAGGTTGAATTGCTCGGAACCGGCCCGGTTGAATGGACGCGCGACGATACCGGCCTGCATCTTGCATTTCCCGAAAAAGCAAAAGGACAGCATGCCTGGTGCTATAAAATCAAATTGGCTCCAAAGATCGCTCTGCCGCCGGGCACCGCCCTGTTTGACTGGTCGGAAGCCACCAGTGCGGAATGGTGGAACGACGGGTATGGATATAAGGAAGAAGACAACGACATTGTCATGATCTGCGGCGGCCGCACGGCGGCACACGGCGGGCCCGATGGTTTCGGGGGTATTGGTTATGCACTGAAGGCGGCTTATGCCAACGACACCGAACCGGGCACATTTAAGATGCAGATGAGCGGAGTGAACAAACGGTTCAAAATCAATTCGGTGGATTTGGCGGCACAAAATTCCGTCGGTGAATTCACGCCTTCATTACAGGGAAAACTCGGGGATGAAATTCAGTGGACGATTATCCCCGAAACAAAGATGCAAACCTACACAAAGGCATCCACCGGAAATCTGGCGTTGCCGATCGATGAAATGATCTGGAATACCGGCGTTTCGAGCGAACCCAATAATACACTGGGCAATGTGATGGATAACCTGAATATTTCGATTGTGGAGGAAAAATAATGCGGAACATAAAATGGATCATCTGCTTAATGCTGGCGGCGGGAACAGCGCAGGCCAAACTGGACACTGCCCTGCCCTACGCCACAGGCCCCTGCGAACCAAATTGGGAATCCCTTGCGGAGCAGTACGAATGCCCGGAATGGTTCCGCGATGCCAAATTCGGGATATGGGCAAGCTGGGGGCCTCAATGCGTACCCGGCACAGGCGACTGGTGCGCCAAGTTTCTTTACAATCCCGAGCCGAAAAACGAGTGGTGGGCGGAGCGCGGAAAACAGTGCTATGACTATCACGTTGAACACTTCGGCCATCCGTCCGAAATCGGGGCGAAAGATTATATCCCCCATTTCACGGCAGCAGAATGGGATCCGGATTATCTGATTGATCTCTATCAAAAGGCCGGAGCCCGCTATTTCTTCACCATGGCCAATCACCACGAAAACTTCGACAACTGGAATTCGACGCACCATCCGTGGAATTCGGTCAATATGGGGCCGAAGCGCGACATTGTCGGCGAGTGGGAAAAAGCCGTCCGAAAACGCGGGCTTAAATTCGGAGTATCTGTTCACGGGGCGCGGCAATGGAATTGGATGATCCCCGCTTTCGGTGCTGACCGGGAAGGCCCGAAAAAAGGGATCCCCTATGACGGACACATGACCAAAGAAGACGGAAAAGGGAAATGGTGGGAAGGCTATGATCCGAAAGATTTTTACGGCCCGGTGCGCGATGAAAGCACACCGCCGAGTCAGGCCTATCTGGATAACTTTTACCTGCGCACAAAAGAACTCATCGATGTGTATGACCCCGACCTCCTTTATTTTGACGACAAGCAATCGCCGCTCGAAGGGGTCGGTCTTAAAATTGCCGCGCACTATTACAACCGTTCCATCGAACGCCACGGAGCAATCGATGTGGTGCTGAACACAAAACTGAACGACGATAAAACCGGCAGAGCTTTGGTCGATGATGTTGAGCGCGGATCAAAAAACGAAATTGACCCCAACCCGTGGCAGATCGATACCTGCATCGGCTACTGGCACTACCGCACCGACGTCACCTATAAAACCCCCGCTAAAGTGATTCATATGCTGCTCGACGCCGTCAGCAAAAACGGCAACCTGCTGCTGAATATTCCGATGAAGGCTGACGGAACCATTGAACCAGCTGAACTGGACTTTCTTGAAGGAATGGCGGATTGGATGCAAATCCACGGCGAAGGCATTTATGAAACCCGTCCGTGGGAAGTATATGGCGAAGGCGTTTTCATCGATGCCGCAGGCCATAACCTCGAAACAAAAATGGCCGCATACACTCAGGCCGATTTTCGGTTCACCAAAAAAGATCAAACGCTCTTTGCCTTCTGTCTGGCAACGCCAACAGAGGATTTATTGATTACCTCGCTGGCCAAAGGAGCCCGGAATAAACCGCACACCGTCGAGTCGGTCACGCTGCTCGGAAGCGGGGAAACGCTGAAATGGCAGCAAAACGAAAAAGGGCTGAAAATTACGAAGCCCCATTCCTTTCCGACAGAAAACAGCATCTGTTTTAAAATCACGTTCAAGGATGAAATATAAACAGGAACGCATGTGCGGCTGTTTTGAGTCTTGTTGAGCAGGCCGTTTAAAAATATACAGGAGGAATGAATTCAACCTTTTTTATTCTGCTGACTGCGGCCCTTTCGTTTTGCGCAGGTGCTGATCAGAAACGGATACGGCTTGGAGCGAAAGCGGGAATTGAACGATGAATACAAACCAGATTGAACCCGGCGGATTTGAACACCGATTCGGCGGGATTTACCGGCTATATGGAAAAACGGCGGTTGAAGCCCTGCGCCGCGCGCATGTGCTGATTATCGGCATTGGCGGCGTCGGTTCGTGGGTCGGCGAAGCGCTGGCTCGCAGCGGAATCGGAAACCTGACGTTGGTCGATTGGGACGATATCTGCTTTTCAAATACCAACCGGCAGATTCACGCGATGACCGGTACGGCGGGCCGCGCCAAGGTGGATATTCTCGCCGAACGCATTCACCTGATTAATCCCGACTGCAACGTCACGCCGATCCGCGAATTTTACACCGATAAAAATGCCGATGAATTAATCACCGGCAACCTTTCGTACGTCGTCGATGCCATTGACAAAAAGAACGCAAAAATCCACCTCATCACGCAGTGCAAACTGATGGGTATTCCGGTCATCGTTTCGGGGGGCGCGGGGGGACGCGTCGATCCGTCGCAAATAAAAACGACCGACCTGCGCGATTCCTTTAACGACCCGCTATTGGCTTCGATCCGGAAACAGCTGCGCCGCAATATTCCCGGAATGCACCACAACCACAAAAAGAAATTCGGAATACCCTGTGTTTTTTCCGCCGAACCGATCCGCTACCCCCACTCCGACGGCGGAATCTGCACCCAAAAACCCGCCGCAGGAAACGGCCCGAAACAGCTCGACTGCCAGTTCGGCTTCGGCTCCGCCACCTTTTTAACCGGCAGTTTCGGTTTCGCCATGGCCGCAAAAATCATCAACGACCTCACCGAGCCGTACGATGCGATCGGATAATTTCTCACGCCCGCTCCACTCAAACCGCAAAGCCGCCATAAATAATAAACCTCCTCGCCTTAGCGTCTTTGCGTGAGATCCATCAAATCAGGGGGATAAAAAAGGGCGCTGTTTAAGCGCCCTTTTCCGTCAGCCGAAACTCGGTTTACTGTTCCGCATTAATCGCCGAAACCAGCCCGGCCAATTGCTGGAGTCCAACAAACTGCTGCTTGTTTTCACCGTCCTTCAGCAGGATCAGCGTCGGGATCGAACGGATGCCGTATTTCGCGGCCAGCTCCGGATTTTCGTCCACGTTCACCTTTGCAATCACGGCTTTCCCGCCGACTTCCGCAGCCACTTTTTCAAGGATCGGTCCCTGCATTTTGCACGGGCCGCACCACGGCGCCCAGAAATCAACGAGGACTACGCCGCTCTTGGTAGACTCATCATAGTTGTTGCTATTCAGTTCAATTACGCCTTCTGCCATATTCTCAACTCCTGTTAATTTTTAAATCTGACTGATCTTTCCACGTTACGTTCAAAAAATCAAAGACCAAATCGTTACCATTTATTTAAATGCACCCGGGTTTCGTCAAAGCGGTATTCCGGCGCAACCACTTCATTCGGAACGCCCATCGCCAGAATCGCAAACGGGGTGATGTTGCCGGGAATACCCAGAACTGCGCGGCATTTTTCCACCCGCTCCTCCAGCGGATAGACCGCAATCCAGACGCAGCCCAGTCCGACATCGTGCGCCGCCAGCTGCATATTCTGCGCCGCGCACGAACAATCCTGCGGCCAGAAACCGGGATAAATCTCTTTGGCGATTTCGGCGCAGACCAGCACCATAAACGTCGATTCGGCCAGCATTTCCGTTCCGCCCATATCGGTGAATTTGCTGATCGTTTCCGGATCGTCAATCGCCACAAACTGCCACGGGCGCGCATCGGCGGCCGACGGCGCATTCATCGCCGCCTCCAGAATAATTTTACGCTCCTCCTGCGTTACCGGTTCATTCGTCCAGCTGCGGATACTGCGGCGGGTCATCAAAGCCTGAATGGTCTCCATATTCAAAATCCTTTCGTTGGATTCGAAGGATACAAATACCCCCATTTGGATCAAAGGGTTTTTTGCCCGCTATTTCCACCGCCTGCGCCGCCCCGTCACCCGGCGTGCCACCGCAAGCGGACGGTTCGTCGAACCGTCCCTACCCGAAATCGACTCCCGCCGCTTCGCTTCGGGAGCACTACACAGGAACGGGCTTCCGGCACAGCGGCTTCCGCCCCCCTTCGTAGTTCCCCCGCAGCGAAGCGGAGGGGGGATTTCAGGCGGCGAGCACTTTTTTCAGCTCCGATTCGAAGGCGGGGATAATTTCGGGCTGTTGTTCTTCGAGTTCAATTAACCGGTGCCGTATTTCCGCCCGGCGCGGCCATTCGGTTTCTGCGGAGTGGAATTCGGCGACTAAATCTTCCACTTCCGTTCGTACCGGTTCGGGGATGCGGTCGAGTGCGCATCCGGTCGGGAACGATTCGCTCAGCCGCTGGAAATCGAGCCAGCGGTAGCCCGCCTGCCGAATCAGCAAAAGCGCCAGAAACGAGCCGACTGAAACGCCGACCTCGGCGATTCCCGGACGTGCCAGTACAATTACGCAGGAAAGGATGTAAACGAGGAAAATCAGGACATAGAGGAGATAAGCCAACCGCCTGAGCACTTCAACTGGACTGTTCAATTCGCCTCGCATTTTTCCACCGGAACAGATGTTACAGCCTGAGACCCGTTGCCTCAAGATTATGTTCAGCAGTTTGGTTGCCACATCCCCCCTGCTCCTCTATGTTTCGCCGCTATGTACAAAAAGAATCAGATGGTGGAGGTCGAGATTCTCGATCTGGGCGATAAAAACCAGTGCTACGGCCGACTCGAAGACGGGATTTCGATTTTCGTGCAGGGCCCGGCGGCGGTCGGCGACGTGGTGAGCGCCGAGATTTTTAAGATCAAAAAGAAATACCTCGCGGCCCGGTTCCGCGAACTGATCAAACCATCGCCCCACCGAATTGAGCCCGTCTGCCGCTATTTCGGTCTGTGCGGCGGCTGCAAATGGCAGCATATGAATTATGCCGAACAACTCCGCCTGAAACGCAAACAGGTGCAGGATGCCCTCGAACATATCGGTGGATTTGAAAAGATCGAATGCGATCCCTGCATCGGCGCGCCCGAACTGTTCGGCTACCGCAATAAAATGGATTTTTCATTCACCGACCTGCGTTATTTAACGTCGGACGAAATCGGCCTTGAGCCCGGCGAACACGAAAAGCCGCTCGATTTCGCCCTCGGTTTCCACGCCCCCGGCTGTTTTTCGAAGGCGATCGATATCGACCACTGCGATCTCTCGACCGAAGAGATGAATTGCACGCTGAATACCGTCCGGAAATTCTGCCTTAAACATCGCGATGAACTTCCGGTTTATTCCACCCATTCGCACACCGGCGAACTGCGCAACCTCGTCGTCCGCCACGGCGGAAATACCGGTGAATTTATGGTTAATCTGGTAACGAGCACCCACAACCCCGAACTGATGGAAAAACTGTGCGGTGAATTAAAGGCGGCTCTGGGCGATAAACTGACCACGTTTGTAAACAGCACCACTTCGGCAAAAAATACCGTCGCATTCGGCGAAAAGGAATTCACCCTGCACGGCCCCGGATTTATTACCGACCGGCTGGGCGATTACACGTACCGCATCTCCGCCAACTCCTTTTTCCAGACCAATACGGCGCAGGCCGAAAAATTATACCGCCTGATTCTGGAACAGGCGCAGTTGAAACCCACCGATATCGTTTACGACCTCTTTTGCGGAACAGGCTCCATCACCCTCTTTGCCTCCGGCCACTGTAAAAAAGTACTCGGTGTTGAACTCGTCGAAAGCTCAGTGAAAGATGCCCGCGAAAATGCGAAGCGGCACAACGTCGGAAACTGCGAATTTATCCAGCTCGATTTGAAAGACATTTACCACATCGAAGAAGAGATGAAACAGTTCGGCGCACCCGATGTCGTCATCACCGACCCGCCCCGCGCCGGAATGCACCCGAAGGCGGTTAAAATGATGCTCGAAATCGCGCCGCCGGTAATTGTTTACGTCAGCTGCAACCCGGCATCGCTTGCCCGCGACGGGCAGATGCTCTGCGAAGACGGAAAATACAACCTCGTTTCCTGCAAACCCATCGATATGTTCCCGCAAACCAACCACGTCGAATCCGTCGCCCGGTTTGAGAAAAAATAGGGTCCCGCCTCGAATTCAGGCAATCGAACTCAATCCGTACGCCTCCGGCTTGTTACACTTAAAGTGACGATCGTCAACGCAAGTGTAACAACAGGGCTGATT
>QKFE01000304.1 GCA_003252225.1 Kiritimatiellales bacterium
GGCATTCACCGGATAACTGTCCGTATCGCCGGTCGCCGACCACGTCGGCATAAAAGACG
Source organism: Kiritimatiellales bacterium (assembly GCA_003252225.1). Taxonomy (GTDB): domain Bacteria; phylum Verrucomicrobiota; class Kiritimatiellia; order Kiritimatiellales; family Pontiellaceae; genus Pontiella. Next base: position 60 of record QKFE01000304.1, read on the forward strand.
GGAAGCATTTGACGCTGTCCGTTTGGCGGTCGTGCATGGCGACATCGAGATTCGGGCTGAATTTACTGATAAATGAGGCGGAAGAGCCTCCGTTATCCGGATTCAGTTTGGAGGCCAGATAGGTGACATCGACATATCCCGGCCGCGAACTGTCTTCGCGGATCGCGCTCGAATTCCAGCCAACCACCCCGTACGCGCCGCCGAGTTCCCGGCCGAATTTCATCCCCAGATCGTCAACGTAATAATTAACCAGCGCGGAATTCGCCACCGTCGACTCAAACTTGCGCCCCGCATCTGAAAGGGAAAAAAACTGTGTCCGGTTGAGATAGAGCTCGCCGTCAATCGCCACGCTCACTTCCGGGTCGATCAGAATCGGAGAGGCGGAAGGCGGATCAAATGAATCAACCAGACTCACCGTCCAGCGATCCAGTTGGATCGTTTTCTGCGCAACATCCAGTGCGCTGAAACTCGGCTGCATCGTTCCGCCCCACGAACCGTCGGAATCCGCCTGCATCCACGTTGAAAACGCGCCGCCCAGATCGACGCCGTCCGTCACATTACTGGCCGAAACATAGCCGTAAAATTCCCCGGAGTTGCTTCCCCGTTCAATGACCTGCGTAAATTTAATCCAGTCACCGGCATCCGCGGCACTGATATAAATCCGGCTGTTCGGATTTTCCCGGCCGAACCAGTAACTTCCGCTCGGATCGGTGTGAATAACGGAATAAATTGAGGGAATTGTCTGCCCCGAATGGAGCGACGCTTCAGCAAAACCGATCTTGAAAATATCCTTGGCCGCCGCCGCTCCGCCGGTATCGGCGAGGCGCAAAGTGGACTCAATAACCACCGCCTGCCCGACATTCCGCGTGAAACTGGCGTATTTTTTGGCCCGGTTCCAGGAACTGACGCAGGTCGCGTAGCCGGTTCCGCCCGTATCCCCCGAATCCCAGCCGCTCTGTGCCGCAAAACCCTGAATCCCGTTAAGATCCGCCCCGTCGGAAAAACCCTCCGCCGCTGTAAAATCCAGATCCACCAACGGTGCCGCCGACACATGAAGGGCGATTCCGGAAACAAAGGCCCCCAACAAACTTCTTTTCATCATCATCATTAATCTCCTGCTATTGCGCCTACGCGCTAAATTACGCACAAAAATACGCATAATCGGCAACCGACGAAACAACAGCCCATTACAGACATAGCGCACTTTAATGCGAACTTTAACATTGTAGCAGGGAATTTTTTCGGATCGAGATAAATCTCCAATTCAGTTCACTTGAATCCAAATATGAACAATACTTCCGGAATGAATAAATACCACATTCCCAACCTCGGAAAGGCCTGCGAAGTCATTGAGCTGATTGCCGGATCGCCCGGCGGAATCCCGTTGAAAAAAATTGCTGTTGAGCTCGAAATCCCGCGAACCACCGCCCTGCGCATCACCCAAACCCTGCTGGATGCCGGATTTCTCGCCCAAAACGAAGAAGGGAGTTTTACGCTTGGAACCGCCTTGGTGAAACTCGGGGTGCAGGCGCTCGACAACCTCGATATCCGCAACTTCGCCCGCCCCGTTCTGCGCGCCCTTGCGGAAGATACCGGCGAATCCTGCCACCTCGCCATGCTCAACGGCGACAAAGCCCTGTTGATTGAAGTGGCCGACAGCCCCCACCCCGTCCGAATCGCCTCGCGCCCCGGAACACGGGTTGATTTGCACTGTTCCTCCACCGGGAAAGTATTCCTCGCCTTCCAGATTCCCGAACCGGCAAAATTTATCGAAAACCTCGAACTGCTGAAACACACCGATAATACAGACTCAACACCCGCCGCCGTGCTCGCAAGCATCGAACAAACCCGTAAACAGGGTTATGCCATCGATGAAGAGGAATATGTCAAAGGCGTCCGCTGCATCGCCGCCCCCGTCACCGACGCCTTTGGAAAAACCATCGCCGCCGTCGGAATAACCGCCTCAACCAGCACCTTTACCAAACCGAAAATCCGCACAATGGCCGATAAAATCCTGAAAGCCGCCAATCTGATTTCCGCCAGTATGGGTGCTTCCCATTAAAAAGCGCCCAAGCGGGTTGCCCGGGTTTACTGTTTGCTTTCTGAAATCAGCGATTCAAGGTGTTTGATATAGGCTTCCGCTCCCCCCGGCTGATACCCTGTTTTAGCGACCGCTTTGCCTTCGGGCGTCAGCAGAATGACGGTCGGAT
>QKFE01000257.1 GCA_003252225.1 Kiritimatiellales bacterium
GTTTTCAGCAGCGAACTTTTGCCGCAGCCGGACGGCCCGCGGATGACCGCCTTTTCGCCGACGGATATTTCCATCCCGGCGGATTCGAGCAGGCTTTGCCGGTGAATTCGGAGCGTAATGTTTTCAAACGAAATCATGGCCGGAATATAAAGGTTGGTTCGGCCCGCAGAAAGTTTGAATCAATGGATTAATTCTTATTGGGCTTACCACGGAATACACTGAAGACACGGAATTAGCTGTGCGCCGGTTTAGTTCCGTGTCTTCAGTGTATTCCGTGGTAGAAATAATAGTCTAAAGTTCAACCGCCCAGACGTTGCGGAATAGAACCGGGTTGCCGTGGTTCTGGAAAAAGATCGGGCCTTTGGCCAGCGGCTTGCGGGTTGCGCCGATTCCGGTTCCGGTTTCGAGTTCAAAATCGTCGTGGATTTTAACGCCGTTGTGATAGACGGTGATCCGCGCGTTTTTAACCTTCGTTTCGTCGTCGAGAACAGGTGCGGTGAATTCGATGTCATAAGTCTGCCACTGCAGCGGCGGCAGGGTCATGTTGACATCGGGCAGTTTCATTTTGTAGAGGCTGCCGCACCACTGTTTATTGACGGATTCGAGCTTATTGGCGTTGTTTTCCGGGTTTTCATAGTCGAGCGCGAAAGAGTCGATGATCTGCACTTCATAGTTGTTGAAGATATAAATGCCGCTGTTTCCGCGATCCTGACTGGAAAGATTCCGTCCCGGTTTCAGCGGCATGAAAAATTCAAGGTGCATTTTAAAGGAGCCGATATCCTTGGTGGTTTTTCCGCCGGCCAGCATGTAACCGTCTTCCCTGATATTCGTGAAATCGCCGGGCATTTTCAGGAAGGCGTTGTCGGGTATTTTTTCGCCGATGGTCGGGCTGGTTCGGACGGTTTTTCTGTATCCGTTCAGTTTGGTTTTCAAACCCGCCGCATCCATCAGTTCGGATTGAATGGCCGACTGATCCCAACCCGCTCCGGGCAAACCGCCGTTGTAGGTGGCGACGAGAAACTGCCCGTTGTTGAGTATATTCGCCTGAACCGCGGTTTTGCCGTCGCTGGAAACATATTCACCGATAAGGTCAAAATGTTCGACCTCTTTTGCTGCCGTTTCCGCATCGTTCCAGACCGGGGTGAAGGGAAGATCAGCGGAAAAAGAGGAAATGGAAACGGCGAGTGCTGCAAGCAGGGTGATTTTTTTCATCATCAATTTATCTCCACGGACTCCGCAGATTGCACGGATTTCCGATCTGAATAATCCGCACTACTATCCGTCATTTTCTTGTTTTTAGTGCACATTTTTTAAACACAAAGACCGCAAAGCACGCCAAGAACGAATGTTGTAACTTCGCGACCTTTGCGCTCTTCTGTTAAAAATTAGTGTTCATTCGTGTTAATTGGCGGTTCAAATTTGGTTTCGGCTTCGCCGCGCTGTGTAATCTATGGATTGACTTATATTAGAGCTCTTTGACTTTAATGTTCCGCCAGAGGATGGTGCCCTGTGCGCCTGCATGAACCTGTAGGCCGAACACCCCTTCTTTGTATTCATCCGTTTCCCAGTTTGCGGCGGGAATACCGTTCAGCCAGGTTTTGATGGTGTTGCCTTCGGCTTTAATGGTCAGTCGATTCCAGCCCTCTTTTTTCAGGGCTTGGCGGACTTCTTCGTGGGCGTCGAGCCAGAGGGGGTATTCCCAGCCGCCGTAGCCTTGGCCGTAAATGCCGCCGGACCAGCCGCGGCCTGCGAAATTGCCCCCGAAGCCTTCCATCTCTGCCTGTGGGCCGACCACATTTTCAAATTTGTCACCCGGTTTGACCGTTGCGCGAAGCATCACACCGGAATTGCCGTCAACCTCCCACTTCATTTCACAGGTAAAGATGAAGTTTTTGTAGTCCGCTTTGTCGGTGCACAGGTAGGTGCTCGGCGAACCCGGAATGCAGGTGCCTTTAATGATGCCGTCAATTGCTTCAAACTGGCTTTTTCCGCCGCGCGTCACCCAGCCGGTCAGGTCTTTCCCGTTGAAAAGATCGGTGAATCCGCTGCTCAGGTCGGGTTCTTTATCCGTGTTGATCAGCATCTCTTCCGGCGTCGGAATGGTTTTTTGGTCTTTGTATTTGGCGACATATTTCTGCTGGCTTTCGGAAACCGTGTTGGCCTGCGCGGCAAAAGTCAGTACGGCTGCGGAAAGGGTCAATAGTACGTGTTTAACCATGGGTTTTCTCCTTTAGGGAATCTATTTGTAATGGAAAGTGACAAAATAAATTTGCATTTGCAAGACCGAAACCGTAGATTGTTACTTCACCCTGCGGAAAGCAGGACAAAAAGCTTGGACACAAAGGCAGGCGGAATAATGAAAATGAATAGACGAAATGCATTGTTTACCTTCGCAGGGGCGGCCTTCGGAACCGCTTTGATTCCCGGCAGCGTATTGGGGGCAAATGGAAAAGTAAACCTCGCAGCGATTGGAATCGGGCAGCAGGGCGGCAATATCACCCGCTCCATCGGCGGTCTGCCTAATGTTAACATGGTTGCACTCTGTGATGTGCATATCGACAGCGACTCACCCGTACTCACGGACGAGCAGAAAAAGGGCTATAAAGAGCAGGGCTGGATGAGTGAAAAAGCAACCCCCGCCGCCTGCGCCGCTGAATTCCCCGGTGCGAAAAAATACCGCGATTTCCGCAAAATGTTCGATGAAATGGGGGATCAGATTGACGCCGTCTGCATCGGTGTTCCCGACCACTCCCATTTCCCGATTTCCATGGCAGCGATGATGCTGGGCAAGCATGTCTATGTCGAAAAGCCGCTCGCCCGGACCTTTCAGGAGTGCGAACTGCTGATGACGGCTGAAAAGAAATACGGCGTCGTTACGCAGATGGGCAATCAGGGCCATTCCGGCGATAACTATTTCCAATTCAAGGCCTGGAAAGAGGCGGGCATCATTAAAGACGTCTATCACGTCGATGCCTATATGAACAGCCCGCGCCGCTGGCACCCGTGGGGCGATGTGGCCGGTTTCCCGGCTGCCGAGAAAATGCCGGAAGGGCTGGACTGGGATGTCTGGCTCGGAACCACGCCGGAATATCACGATTTCAGCAAACGGCTGCACTACGGCAATTGGCGCGGCTGGCACCAGTTCGGCACCGGCTGTTTCGGCGACTGGGGCGCGCATATTCTCGATACGATCCATGAATTCCTCGAACTCGGCCTGCCTTCAGCATTCGGCACTAAAAAGATCGAAGGCCGGAACGACTATATTTTCCCGATGCAATCGACGGTCAACTTCCAGTTTCCCGAACGCAACGGAATGCCTGCAATGGATATCGACTGGTACGACGGGAAGGGCAACTGGTGCCCGAGACCGCCGGAAATGGGCGACCGTAATCCCGGCGGCCCCGGCAAATTCATCTATTCAAAGGAGCTCGTATTTCACGGCAACAGCCACTCCGATCCGCTCCAGATTCTGCCCTACGATAAATTTAAGCAGATGCTCAAAGACGGCACGGTCTCCAAAGACTACGGCAAACATTCCAGTCACCACGCCAACTTTATCAACGCCGTGCTCGGCGAAGAAAAAACCCGTTCGCCGTTTTCCGTTGCCGGACCGCTCTGCCAGATGTTTGCCCTCGGTTGCATCGCCCAGCGTCTCGGCGGGGAATTCGAGTTCGACCGCAAAACAAACCGGATCACAAATAACAAAGAAGCAAACCGCTACTTGCAGGACGATGTCCGCAAAGGATGGGAGCAATATTATAAGCTCTGAGGGTAGGGCGCTTTCGACGAAAGCGCCGAGGACGGATCATCGATCCGTCCCTTACCGTCCGTCCGCCATCGCCTGAGCTTTCATTGAAAGCTCGGCGGCTTTAAAGGCGTGGGCTTGCGTCATGGCCTTTTCGGTGCGGTTGAGGCAGTCGAGAATCAGCTCGCCAAAAAAGGGAAACCCCACTTTTTCGAAGCAGTCGATCTCCTGCTCTTCGGTTCCGTTGATCAGAAAGATTTTACTGGCCGGTGCACCGCGCGCGACGTCCATATATTTTCGCGCTTCGAGCGTACCTTCGGTGCCGACCACAAATACGCGGCCGTCGCCCCAAACGGGTGAACCGTCGGGCGTGAACCAGTCGAGTCGGCAATAGAACGATGCGCCGTTATCCGCAGTCAGCGAGGCTTCGCCGAAATCATCCAGACCGGGTTTATCGGGATTGTTAAAGTTGGCGACGCGCGCAAAATTGACCGTTGCATCCTGTGCGCCGGTGTAGGCTAGAAACTGCTCAAACTGGTGCGAGCCGATATCGGTCAGAATACCGCCGTATTTTTCCTTTTCAAAAAACCAGTCGGGCCGGATCGATTTACTCAACCGGTGCGGCGCCAGATTGATCACCTGCAAAACACGGCCGACCGCGCCTTCGGAAATCAATTGCCCTGCTTTCATACCGGCTTCGTTGTGCAGCCGCTCGCTGAAATAAACCATGTATTTCCGGCCGGTTTCTTCCACCAGCTTTTTGGCGGTATCCAGTTGTTCGAGGGTGGTGAAGGGGGCTTTGTCGGTGAAGTAATCTTTTCCGGCCTGCATCGCCGCGAACCCGATTTCCGCCCGTTTGCACGGTATTGCCGCGGCGGTCACCAGTTTCACCGAATCATCGTTCAGAATCTGTTCGTAGGATTCCGCGATCTGCGCTTCCGGGTTTTTTTCAACGAAGTCGGCGATTTTTTTCGGGTCGGGATCGTAGACCCAGGTCAGGGTTGCGCCGGAATCTTTCAGCCCGTTGGTTTGCCCGTAAATATGGCCGTGATCGAGAAAGGCGGCCGCAAAATTGAACTCTCCCGGTTGAACCACTTTTTCGGCTGTAGCTGTCGGTGCATAAGTTGCCCCGTTTGCGATCTGTACTTTGCTCATTTTATGTCCTTTTTGAGGCACTAGGCAATGGGCATTAGGCAAGAGGGAGTTTTCACTAATGCCTATATCCTAGTTCCTAGTGCCTGCCGCACAGCGGCATCATTTCTGTTCCGCAGGCTGTTCGGCGGCGGGTTTTGCAGCCATGCCTTTGATTTTATCGATCACACCGCCTTTGATTTTTATGCCCGCACCCACGAATGAAAGAATTACGGCGATGCCGAGGACAACGTTCACCGCAATACGCTTCCATCCACTGCCGACCGCGTCGCCGAGGTAGCTGCGTTTGTTGTTCAGAATGAAGAAGGAAACATAGGCGATCGGCAGCATGGTGAAGGCGAGCGCGGAGGCGATCACCGGCAGCCAGATCGGGCTTTTAATCATGACGCCGAGGATGCCGATGGCCGGAACCAGCGTGAACATGCGGTAGCGTTTGGGGGTATATTCAAGGCCGAACATTTCGCAGACCGTGAAGCCGCAGCAGACCATGTGGGCGCTGATTGCGCCGCAGGCCATTCCGGCGAAACCGAGGTCGAAAACAATCCGCCCGAGCGGTCCGCCCAAAACACCGGCCAGCGCCTGCGCCGCATCGATCGGTTTAAAGTTGGCCTGTGTTACGCCCTCGGCGAGGTTGCCGTGAACGGTGGCGGCCATGCCGATAATAATCAGCGAAGTCAGAATGATGTAGGGGACGAAGAGCGACATCACGAGGTCAAAACGGGCCAACCCTTTATGGTGCTTGCCCCAGCCTTTGGCCAGAATGGAGTAGGGGTAGAGGAAGGTCATATTGATGCCGACCGCCGCGCCGATGGCGCCGAGAATGGTGGTGACTGAATCTTTCCCCGGAATGGAAAAGGCAAAGAAGCCTTTGAAAACGCCGAGCCAGTCAACCTGCAATTTTACGGCCTGAACAATCACCACAATCAGGAACGAAGCCATGACCAGCCGGATCATCCAGCGCAGGAAGCCTTCATAAAATTTGATGCCCTTTGATTTCCCGCCATAGTTCCACGTCAGCGCAATGTTGATGCCGAGAATCAGAAACCCTCCGGCAAAACGGACGACGGTTTCGACGGCTTTCGATTCGCCGGAATTATGGATGCCCGCCACGTTGGCGATATCCCAGAACGCGCCGCCGAGCAGGGCATATTGCCCGAAGTGCCAGATCACCGTTGAAACGACCGTGGCCAGCGCCCAGAAAAAAGCGATCGATGGATGGAGCTCCCGCTTAACCACTTCGTATCCGCGCTCCCCTTTGGTCAGGGTGATGTTTGAAAGCGCGGCCATCATAAATATGCCGAGAAACATCGCGATCGGTTGAACCCATAGAAGCTGGTAGCCGAAAAACGCGCCGGCAACAACGGAGGCCGCAGCCGAACCCGCGCCCAGCGTCATCGCGCTCTGCATCCATGCCGGGCCGGTCAGTTTAAAATAGCCCTTGATTTTTTGTCCGAACGGTTTGGTTTCCAGCTCCTGCAAATGCGCCTCTTCGGCTTGGATTTTATCCGGGTCCCATTTGCCCGCCATCGGCAATCCGCTCGATTTCTTTTCCTCGTTCATAATGACCTCTTCCTCTGTAATTTTTTAAACACCCGCTCGCAAGCTCGCTCAAGGCTCGAAGAACTCAAAGAGGAAACTCTTTTGATTCTTCGTGTTCTTTTCCCGCTGTGTTTATCTATACGACTTCGACATATCAACCGCCGCCGCAGTTCGTGTGACTTCGCGCGGTTTCGAGGCCGCGATTTTTTCGTTCATGATTTTTTCGTATGCCGCGCTGTCGAGCGGCAGCTCCACTTCATCGTTGATCCACGTTGAATAGATCATCCCGCCCGCCAGTTGGAGCGAATTCAGCCCCGCATCCGCCGGTGCAATCAGCGTCGCTTCGCTGTTTGCGGCTTTTACAAAATTATTCAAAATGGCGGCGTGCTGATTGACCGCTTCCGACGGGGTGAAAATCTCTTCCGTGGTTTCCGGGGAGCCGAACATTTCGTCGGTGGTTTTATTAAATTCTGAAACCGACTCGCTGCAACGGATCAATTTGACGGTATTTCCGTCGGTAATAATGGTTCCCAGATCGCCGACAATTTCGAGGCGGTTGCAGCCCGGCGCTTCGCCGGTACTTGCGGCAAACTGGCCGGTTGCGCCGTTCGGAAATTCAAAAACAGCGGTCACTTCGTCTTCCACTTCAATATGGTGGTATTTCCCGAACGAACACGTTGCCCGGATTTTTGACGGCATACCGACCAGCCACTGCAAAACATCGAGATTATGCGGACACTGGTTCATCAAAACGCCGCCGCCTTCACCCTTCCACGTCGCCCGCCAAGGCGAAGACTGATAATAAACCTCGGGGCGGAACCAGTTGGTCATCGTCCACGAAACGCGCTGCAATTCGCCCAGTTCGCCGCCCTCAATCCACTGCTTGATTTTGACGTAGCAGGGATGCGTCCGCTGGTTCATCATCAGTCCGGCAATCTGATTCTCCCGCTGTTTCGCCGCCAGAATCCGCTCGCCCTCTGCCATATGGCAGGCCAGCGGTTTTTCCATCATCAAATGCAGCCCGTTTTCGAGTGCCTTAATTCCGATAGGGGCGTGCAGGTGGGTGGGCAGCGCCACAATCACCGCATCGCACAAACCCGATTCAATCAGCGTATTCGCATCCGCAAAAACCGCGATTCCTTTCGCCTTAAAATCATCCAGCGATTCAATCGGCTGGTTGGCCACCGCCGCCAGTTCCGCGTTTTGAACCGCCCCGCTTAAAATATTATTTGCATGAACCCGGCCGATATTGCCGAGTCCGATAATTCCGAATTTCATAAGTTACCCCTAATTTGTCATTTAAGATAACAAATAAAACCCGCCTGTCAACCGGCGAAGCGCGGAAATAGCGGGCATAAGGGGGTGGGGCGCGGGGAGGGGGAATTTGAAATTCGAAATTTGAAATCTGAAATTCGAAATAAGGGAAAGTTTCCCGTCGGGCCTCTTTTTAGAGCAGCGAATTCAATAGCAAATTCATCGCGGCATTCACGGTTTCAATATGCCCCGAACCGGCAACCATTTGTTCGGCAGATTGGATGTAGGGGGCACTGATGAGCTCGTGGCGGCAGTTTGAAATAAGGGCTTTCATACTTTCGGCGGTGGTTTCCATGTGGAACTGGAGGGCGACCGCGTTGCCGTTGTAAACAAACCCCTGATTGATTCCGGGTTCGCTGACGGCCAGCGGGATTGCGCCTTCGGGTATTTCAAACGTATCGCCGTGCCAGTGAAAAACGGTCAATGTTTCGGGGACAATTTCGGGCGCGTTTTCGCGTCGTTTGATCGGAAACCAGCCGATCTCTTTGCAGGGGCCGGGATAGACTTTAGCCCCCAAAACATCGGCCATCATTTGTGCGCCGAGACAGATGCCCAAAACGGTTTTGTTCGCATCAATCGCTTTTCTAATCAGCGCCTTTTCTTCGATCAGCCAGGGGAATTCGGCGTGATCATAAATACCCATCGGCCCGCCCATCACAATCAGCCAGTCGAAATCGCTGAGAGTCGGAAGGGCTTCATTTTTAAAAAGGCGGGTGCAATTCAGTTCGGCGCTTTTTTCGCGCGCCCACTCTTCAATACAGCCCAGTCCCTCGAACGGCACGTGTTGGAGCCAGTGGATTTTCATCGGGAGTCTTTCTTCTTCAGCAGAATGGTCCGCATGTCGGGGTGAGCGAGCTGTTTTGAGGATTCGATAATACCGGGGAATTCTTCGGCGGGAATGAGAGCGGGTTTGAGGTCGGCCGTTTGAACGATTCGGAT
>QKFE01000040.1 GCA_003252225.1 Kiritimatiellales bacterium
TTTTTCGAGGTAGGGAAGGCAGGCTTCCCGACATGGCCAGCTCCACGAAATTTCAATAATGGCCCAGCCGACATCATCGGTCAGTTCGGGGTTTTCCATCATCGGGCCGATAAATTCGGCGGTCTCGGGGGTTTTGAACCGTTTGGCGCTGGAGATGATACTCTTCAGTTCCTGCGGACGATCCGTCATCGACGCGGCTTTTTGGCACATTTGCAGCGCGGTCTTTTCATCGTCAACCTGCGTTGACAGGCGGATATAACCGCGCAGGGCGAGCACCTTGTGTTTTTCATCTTCCGCGCTAACGGCGAGATCGGCCAGCTGATCCGCCGCTTCAGTTGTCGGCCAGTTGCAGAGGCCGCGGATGGCGGCATCTTTCGCTTCGGCATCGGTTCCGGCGATGGCGTCGGTGAGAATGGCCCGGGCGGAATCGCCGCCGATTGAACCCAGCGCGCGGATCAGTGCATATTTGGCTTCGCCTTTTGCGGCGGCATACGCTTCGGCCATGATTCCGGCGCAGATTGCGGGGTCTTTCTGACGCTGCGCGGCGGCGGTAATCGACTTTTCGATGGCGGCGATTTTCTTTTCATCGGCGGAGGCAAGCATCAGTTCGGCGTAGATTTTGAAATCCGGCGCGGAAACAATATCGGCCAGTCCGCTGATGGCGGCGGCCGTGGTTCGGTTCCATTCGCCTTTGGCCAGTTCGGCCAATACCGGCAGGGCTTCCGCGCTTTGGCGGGCCGCGAGGCATTCGATATATTTCGCTTTTGCTTTGTCGTCGCCGGATGTGTTGAGCGCTCCAATTACCGCCGTATCGGTGCCTTCGGCCTGCAGCGCGCACAGGGCATCAAACGCGGCTTTATTTGCGGGCGCTTCGGCAATCAGATAGGCCTGTGTTTTTTCTCCGCCGACGGAGGAAAGCGCAGTCAGCGCAGCTTCGGAAAGGGTCGTATTTTCACCGGCGGCCAGTTCAAGCAACGCGGATTCGGCTTCTTTCCGATCGGCAAGCACATCAATTACCGCCAGTTTATCGCGCTCGGAAAGAGTCGGAAGCGCGCCGAGCAGATCGTTCGTTTCCAGTTCCGGCAGCAGACCGACGGCAATCTGCCGCGTGTAAATATCGTCCGATCCGAGGTTGTCGATCACGGTCGGCAGTGCTTTTTCCGGAGCAGCCTTCGCCATGCCAACCAGCGCGGATGAGCGGACATTTTTATCCGTATCGGAAAGGTATTTTTCGAATACCCGCATTCCGCCTTTTCCCTTCATTCCCGCGGCAATTTTAATTTGGGTCGTTTTGGAAAGGGGTTCATTTTCCGGTAGCGGTTTCGCTGCAATCAGTGCTTTAAGCGCGCCTTTTCCACCGATGTTTCCGAGCACCGTAATCACCGCAATCTGGAGTTCGGCATTGCCCGTTTCTAAATAGGGCGCGATGGCTTTGACGGATTTTTTATTCCCGCGCTGCCCGAGTGTTCCGATAATGCCGACCTTCAATTTTTCATCGGCATTCGGCAGCGCGGGCGCGGGGCCGAGCCACATGTCATAATCGAATCCTTCCGGAACGGGGCAGGGTTTCGGATCGCCGCCCGCATATCCACTCGGAAGCCCGACTTCGACGTATTCAATTTTGCCCAGCCGCCCGTTGCGCACCAATTCGCTGGCCATGCGGAAACGTCCGTCCGAACGCTGCTGCGAGCCGGTCTGCCAAATCACCCCGTTGCGTTCGACCGCCTCGACAATTGCGCGGCCTTCGCGGATGGTACGGGCCAGCGGTTTCTGCCCGTAAATATCTTTTCCGGCGTTGGCGGCGGCGACGCAGATGATGCCGTGCCAGTGGTCGGGCAGGGCGTGAAATACGGCGTCAATATCGTTGCGTGCGAGCAATTCGCGGTAGTCGTTATATTCGGCGCAGTCGGTGTTGCCGTATTTTTCATCAATCGTTTTTTTTTGCAAACGCGCGGTGTTTTTTGTCCACATCGCAGACGGCCAGCAGCTGGGTGTCGGGTTGGTTGAGCATGCCTTTAAGGTTGCCCATCCCCATGCTGCCGACGCCGATTCCGGCAATCGTGATTTTGTTGCTGGGGGCGTCAGCACCGAAAACGGTGGAGGGCACAATCGCCGGAAATCCGGCGGCTGCGCCGAGAACGACCGAACTTCTCAGCAGACTTCTTCGGGATAGTTTTTCATTCATCATCGTTGTTCCGGGGGGGGGGGAAAAAGGCCGACACAAAACGGATTTTGTGTCGGCCTTTAATTAAGGAGCTGATTAGCTGTCGAATGCTTCGTCGAACACGCGGTCCGATTTTTCGAAGTCGACTTTCTTTGTGAATTCGCAGGATTCGGTTGCGCCGGCAATACGGTTCATTGCCGCGTCTTCCCACTCGATGGAGAGCGGGCCGTTGTATCCCTGCGCATTCAGAGTGCGGATGATCTCTTCAAAATCCACATCGCCGCGGCCGACGCTGCGGAAATCCCAGCCGCGACCGGGGGTGCCGAAGTTGAGGTGGGATGAAAGGATGCCGCTTTCGCCGTCGAGCGTCACAGCGCAGTCTTTCATGTGGACATGATAGATGCGATCCGGGAAGGCTTTCAGGAAGCGAACCGGAGCCACGCCCTGCCACTGTAGATGCGAGGGGTCGAAGTTGAACCCGAAGGCTTCGCGGTTTCCGATGGCGTCGAGTGCACGGCGCGCGGTGACGATATCGAACGCGATTTCGGTCGGGTGTACTTCGAGGGCAAAACGGACGCCCTGTTTATCGAATACATCCAGAATCGGGTTCCACATTTTGGCGAAGAATTTGAAGCCGTCGTCGATCATTTTTCCGGAGGCCGGCGGGAAGGAATAGAGCATGTGCCAAATAGAGGAACCGGTGAATCCGTTCACCACTTTCACGCCCATATTGGCGGCGGCTTTCGCCGTATCCTTCATGGTTTTAACGGCCCATTTACGCTGGCCTTCCGCATCGCCCGCGAGCTCTTTCGGGGCAAACATATCGGAACGTCCGTCGTTATTGAGGTCGCAAACGAGCTGTCCGGCGAGGTGGTGGCTGATGGCGTAGCATTCGAGCCCGTTGTCTTTGAGCAGTTCGCGTTTTTCCTGGCAGTATTTTTTGGAGGATGCGGCTTTATCGACTTCCATGTGGTCGCCCCAGCAGGCGAGTTCGAGGCCGTCGAAGCCCATTTTTTTTGCCAGCGGCGCAAGTTCTGCGAGCGGGATGTCGGCCCACTGCCCGGTGAATAGAGTGACTGGTCTTCCCATGATATTGCTCCTTTCAGTCGCAATGTGATTCGTGAGCCGTGAAACGTGATTCTTCTGCTATTTATCAGAGCCGCCAAAATGGCGGCAATACGTACCGCCGGCTTCCAGCCGGCCCAGAGCAATCACGCCTCACGTTTCACTCTTCACTTAATTAGAGTTTCGTCCAGGCCGCGTTGTTTTTGGAACTCTCAACGACGGCGTTAATGAATTTCATGCCGATAACGCCTTCTTTGACGCTCGGGAAATCGTTTTCGATTTCGGTGGGTTTTCGTTTTGCTTCTTTGGCGAGAATGGTGTCGGCAAAGTTGCAGTAGTTATTGGCGAAGGCTTCGAGGAAGGCTTCCGGGTGGCCGAAGGGCAGGCGGGTGGCGCGGCCGGCGGCGGCGGATTTTTTACCGATGTAATCGTTTCCGCGTTTCCAGACCTGCGTCGGTTCGCCGAGTTTATCGACATAAAGATAGTTCGGGTGCTCCTGATGCCATTCGAGTGATCCGTCTTCGCCGTGAATCCAGATGGCGAGGTTGTTTTCCTGCCCGATGGAAACCTGCGAGGCGTGCAGCAGCCCTTTTGCGCCTTTATTGAAACGCAGCAGGCAGTTGCCGTCGTCGTCGAGCCGGCGGCCTTTTACGAAGGTCGTCAGATCGGCGGCGATTTCCTTGATCGTCAGGCCGGTGATGTACTCCGCCAGATTGGCGGCGTGGGTTCCGATGTCGCCGATACAGCCGGCAGCGCCGGATTTTTTCGGGTCAGTACGCCATTCGGCCTGCTGCGAACCGGATTTTTCGGCGGCGCGGGCCAGCCAGCCCTGCGGGTATTGAACGATCACTTTACGGATTGCGCCGATATCGCCCTGCGAAACCATGTCTTTCGCCAGTTTCACCATCGGGTAGGCAGTATAGTTGTGCATCAGCCCGAAGGTCTTTTTGGATTTCTGAACAACGGCTTTGAGCTCTTCGGCCTCTTCGACGGTCAGCGTCATCGGCTTTTCGCACATCACATTGAAGCCCGCTTCGAGGAAGGCTTTGGCAATCGGGAAATGCGTGTGGTTCGGGGTGCAGACGGAAACGAAGTCGATCCGTTCTTCGGCGGGCAGCGCCAGTTCGGACGCAATCATAGTCTGGTAGTCGGTATAAACACGGCTGGAATCGAGGCAGAGCTCTTTGCCCATCTGTTTCGATTTTTCCGGGTCGATATCGAATGCCCCGGCGACGAGCGCGATTTTACCGTCCATGCGGGCGGCTTTGCGGTGTACTTCCCCGATGAAGGCACCCGGCCCGCCGCCGACCATGCCCATGCGTAGTATTCTGTCCATTGTTAACTCCTGTTATTTAAATTTTGATTTTCGATTTCAGAATTTTGATTTTCGGGTCTGCGACGCCCCTACTCTTCTGAAACGTGAACGGCTTTATAGCCGCCTTTGGCTTTAAATCCGAAGTGGATCACGGTGAAGGCGACAACCAGAATGATGGCGAGGAACGATACGCGCGTCAGCGCGGCTCCGGGGCCGAGATCATCGAGTGCTCCGCCCATAAGCGGCAGAACGATGGCGATGGAGGCCATACCTGCTCCGCCGACGAGGTTCATCGCCAGTGCGCCGCCTTTCGGGAAGCGTTCGGAAACAATGCCGAGCATCGTCGGCCAGAAATAGGTTTTGCCGATGCCGAAAACGGTTGCCGCGGCAAAGGCGATTGCCGCCGGGGAACCTTCCGCCAGCGAACCGAGCCAGAACAGGCCGATACCGGTCAGCACGGAGCAGACAATCAGTACCAGAATCGGTGAAAACTTATGAACCACGCCGCCGAAGAAGAAGCGTAGAACAAACATCAGTCCGGCGGTGTAGCAGAGGAACAGGATTCCGCCTTCATTCATGCCGGTCAGTTCGCCCATCACGGTGGGGAACCACTGGTCGGGGCCGAGTTCGACGGCGGCAGTCAGCCACATCAGGGCAAAGATGACGAAGAAGAAGGGCTTGGTCAGCGTGCCTTTTATCATATCGGCGGTAGAAACTTTTGCCGCCACGCGTTCGGTTTGCGGGTATTTGCGCATCAGGCACATCGCCAGATAAATAATGGCGGGAATACAGATGGTGGAGAATTTGACCTGCCAGCTGACATGCGCTTTAGAAAGAGAAAAGGCCAGCAGGCCGCCGATAATCATTCCGCCCGGCCACCAGGCATGCAGGATGTTGAGCATCTGCCCTTTTTTATCGGGGTAAACGGTTGCGGCCAGCGGGTTGATTACCCCTTCCACAATCCCTTGCGATAAACCCATAATCAAAAATCCGACGTACAGCATCGTGGTTCCGGAGGTCGCGAAAATACCGGATACGATTTCCCCGTCAGCCAGTTCGGGTTTTGGAGCCGACAAAACCAGACCGACACCAATAATGTAACCGATTGCCGAGATGGCATGCATCAGCTTCATTCCGAGAAAATCGACCAGAAATCCGCAGGCGAAAATCGCCAGCGTGAAGCCCCAGAAAGCCGGTCCCCAGATCAGCCCCATTTGTTCCGCGCTCAGATGGAAATCGGAACTGAGCGCTCCTGAAATATCGCCGCGAATGGCGAAGACCATCGAGGTGGTTAACAGTGAAATACAGCTGGCCACAAAAAGCCAGGTGCGGTGTGCGTGTACATTATTACTCTCGTCGGACATGGCATCCTCCTCCCCTACGTGTTTATCACTCCGGTGCAAACTTGGATGAACCGGACACCTTTCAATCCCCTACAGGCATGTCCCATCCGGCCAACTCACACCACTCAATTGTTGGAGAAGATAGTGTAATAAATAAAGGATAGTCTTGTAAATGCTGGGCTTGTATTTGTACATTTTCAGCACAACTCGGGGATGGGATTATGGATGTCCACAAATATAAAGCCGATTTTCTGGCACGAATGCACAGCCCGCAGCAGATGCAGCTGCTCTTCAACCACCTGCCGGATGTCTATTTTTTCGCAAAGGACGGCAACGGTAAATTCGTGATGGGCAACGACCAGTTTGTCCGCCAGTGCGGTGCGAAATCGGAGGCGGAAATTATCGGAAAAGACGATTTCGATTTCTTCCCGCCCGGCCGCGCCGAGAGTTATGTCAAAGACGATAAGTATGTTATGGAAACCGGCAACAGTATTATCGATCAGGTTGAATTGGCACCCGATCCGGGTAATTCGATCAACTGGTTCATCACCTGCAAAGTGCCGATATTTTCCACCGAAGACAAAATCATCGGGATTGTCGGAACCGCCCGCGACATCACCCGCGCCGGCCTCGCGCTGCGGCCCTACACCGAAATGCGCGCCGTCCTCGAATTTGTACGGGATAACTATTCGCGCCCCATCGAAATCAAAGAACTCGCCGCATTGGTGCACCTTTCCGTCAGCCAGTTCGAGCGCCGCTTCCGCACCGTTTTCCAGATTTCGCCGCTCAAGCACATCATGAATGTCCGCATCCGCGCGGCCAGCCTTCAGCTCACCACCACGAACGACACGATTGCCGCGATTGCGCTGGATTGCGGATTTTACGACCACTCCCATTTCACCCGCAATTTCCGCAAAATCATGGGCGTGTCGCCCAAAGAATACCGTCGGCAATACATTGCATAAGGGTGAAGGCCGGGCGAACCGGATAAATGGCCTACTATTCAGTCCTGTTTCCGTGCCCAATTTGGACGCAATTTTCACTTTGCGCATCCGGCAAAATAGACTTAAGTTCGCGGCATGAGGGACGAACATCAGGTGAAAATCGGGCTGCTGACCGACCTCCATTACGACGGATGCGCGGTGGCCATGAACCGGCTTTACGATGCCGTCGCCCAGCTCAAATACGGCGATGTTCACGCCATGGTCGTCATGGGCGATCTGGTGAATGCCGAAAGCGAACGCCACGCCATCCGCCTGCTGAATGAAGTCTCCGCCCTGTGCGATGCGTTTAAAGGGCCGATCTATTACATGCCCGGCAACCACGACCTTGACCACCTTTCCAAAGCGCAATTTTACAACGCGCTCGGCCGCGCCGGCGACCCTTCCCGCTACAGTTTTTATCAGGGCGGCTGCACCTTTATCTGCCTCGACGGCAATTTTTCCCCCGACGGAACCGAATACAGCCGGGGTAATTTCCAATGGCAGGAAGCCGTCATTCCCGACGAAGAGCTCGTCTGGCTCGAAGAACAGATTGAAAAAGCCGTTGCGCCGGTTGCGCTGGTCTGCCACCAGCGGCTCGACAAAGCCTGCACCCACGCCGTCCGCAATATTGAAACCGTCCGCAAAATCATCGAAAAATCCGGCAAAGTAAACGCCGTATTTCAGGGCCACAACCACGAAGACGATCTCGTCCAAATCAACGGAACAACCTACTACACCCTCAGCGCGCTCAAAGACGGAGCCGGCCCCGCCGTCGTCGAAATCGAAGAAGACCATATCCGCCTGCTGCGCGACTTCCAGCTGGTCGAGCTCGCCTAACCGGGAAATAAGGGGAAAGGGGCGCGGGGAAAACCAAGCCTGTTGCCGTCCGCATTTTCAGACAGAATAATGAACGACAGGATTATTAATAAGCGAGGGGAAATGATTCTGTCAGCCCATTATCCTGTCTAAAAACGGTTGCAAACTCCGCCCGCTTTCCCGACATTCAGCGCCGGATGAAACACCTCTTCAAAACCATTACAGCCGTACTGGCGCTCGGAACGTGCGCATACATCGGCGGCGCCTTTTATTTCGGCACAAAAACCGTGCACGACCTGCTCGAAAACAACGAAAAACTCAAGCAGGCCATCGCCACGCTCACCGCAGAAGAGCAGATCGGCTTCGCCAAAGTCGTCAACCAGGAAATGCGCGGCGGGCAGCTTTACACCACCGTCAAATTTGTCGAAACCGCCCGCGGCGACCTGCTCAAACGCGTCCTCGAAAAGGAGTTTGAAATCGCCGGCGAAGTCGTTAATTTCGATGCGCTGATCGTCACCTTTTCCGACGAAGCGGTCATCGACGGCAAAGCGCGCGCGCTCTATTTATGGCGGCGCGTTTACGGCGAAAATATGGCCCCGTCCGAAGGCTATGAAATCGAAACCCCCGGCACCCACCCCGAGCGCTATGCCGGCCTGCTGCGCGAACTGAAACTGCCCGAACAGCAGATGTTCTGGGAGGCCATTTGGGATCTTTCAAATAACCCCGAAGCTCTTCGGCAGCACGGCATTAAAGCCATTTACGGCAATGCCGTCTATAAACGCCTCCGCCCCGGCCTCATCTACATCTTCAAAATCGGGCCCGACGGCCACGTCTACCCCGAAACCGTGCTGGATATGTAAAGGCATCTGCGCGGAGATGACGTGTTTTGAACGTCGGCAGTTACAGGGTCTTAATGGAGGGCGACGCTTTGTCGGAGCCGAAACACCGCAAATGGCTCCGACAAAGCGT
>QKFE01000029.1 GCA_003252225.1 Kiritimatiellales bacterium
TTCTGTTTGTCCTCCTCCTGAGAATTGAGCGCAAGCGCAACATTGACCGCAAGGCGCTTTATGAGAAAGAGCAGCGGTTCAAGCTTGCGGTCGAATCCGGCGGTTGCGGGGTCTGGGAGCTGGATCTGATCCGTAACCGCCTGATCTGGGATGAGCGGATGTATGAAATCTTCAACGTCCGGAAAGAGGATTTCGAAGGCAATTATGAGTTCGGGCAGAAATACGTCCATCCCGACGATCTTGAATCGGCCAAAGCCGACATGGCGGCGGCCATTGCCGGGAACGGGTCGCTGGATACCGCTTTCCGGATCATTCGGCCCGGCGGAGAAATCCGCCATATCCGCATATACGGAAAGGTTCTTTACGGTGCAGCCGGCCGTCCTGATCGGGTGATTGGAACCGTACAGGATATCACCGAAACGGTTCAAAACGAGCTGCCGTTCCGGATGCTGTTTGAAACCACCCCGAACGGCGTGGCGATTTATAAACCCTCCGCAGATTTCTCCGATTTTACCCTTGTCGATATAAACCCCGCCGGGCGGGAGTTCGCGCAGCTGGCGGACGGCATCCGGTTTATCGGCCGCAAAGTGACCGAAGTTTTCCCCGGAATCGAGCAATCCGGCCTGCTTGAGGTGTTCAGTCGGGTGGCCCGAACCGGCAAAACGGAACATTTCCCGCTGACGCAATATAAAGACAGCCGTATCGAACTGTGGGTTACCAATGAGGTGTTCAGACTGCCTTCCGGTCAGATTGTGGCGATTTTTAAGGATGTTTCCGATCTGAAGAAAAAAGAGGAGCGGATTGAAGACCTCTCCCGTTTTCCGGAAGAAAATATCAACCCGGTTATGCGGATTTCGACCGACGGGGTGCTGCTGTATGCCAACAGCGCCGGCAAAGCGTTGTCGGCCGAACTTTTCAGCGGGGAACCGCCCCGCCTTAATGATCTTTGGGAAAAACGGATTGAAAAGAGTCTTCAAGGGGGTGAAGTGTTCCAGCAGAATGTTGCGGTCGGAAGCCGGATTTTCTCGGTGGCGGCGGTGCCGGTGAAGGAGCGGAATTACCTCAATATTTATGCGCATGACATCACCCTGCGGGTTGAGGCGGAGTCGCGCATAGCAGAATCGCGCAACCGCTATTCCACGCTGGTTTCCAATTTGCCGGGTATGGCGTACAGCAGCCGCAGCGAGCCGTATAAAGGGATGGATTTCGTCAGTGCCGGCTGTGAACCGCTCACCGGGTTTTCCAGTGAAGAGCTCACCGCATCCCCGACAGTGACCTACCGCGACCTTATTCACCCCGAAGACCGCTCCTATGTCCGGAATGAAATCCAGTCCGCGCTCAAAAAAGCGGAGCATTACGAAATTGAATACCGGATCATCCGGCGGGACGGCGCCGAACGGCTGGTCTGGGAACGGGGTGTCGGGCGTTATGACAGTACAAAAGACGAGATCCTGCTGGATGGGTTTGTCACTGACATCACGGATCTCAGGGCGGCAACTGAACAGCTTAAACGGCTGAGCGAGGAGCAGAGCCTTATCCTCAACAACAGCACGCTCGGCATCGCTCTGGTGCAGGATCGGGTTTTCAAATGGGTCAATCCGCGCCTTGCCGAAATGTGCGGGGTGGAATCCGGGGCGCTCGACGGGCAGAAAACGCGCTGTATTTATGCCTCGGAAAAGGACTATCTGGATGTCGGAAAAGGCTACGAGACGCTTGCTTACGGAGAGCGCTTTGAATGTAGCCTACAGTTTTCCCGGGCGGACGGAGGACTCTTCTGGTGCCGGTTGATCGGCAAAGCGATTGACCCGGATAAACCGCACGGCGGCTCGATCTGGATGTTTGAAGACATTACGGAACGCAAAGAGGCCGAAGAGGCGCTGCACGAAAGCCGGGAATATCTTGAGGCCATGTGGAATGCGATGGATGTCGGCATTATGCTGGTTGATGCTGAAACCGAGACGATTATACGGGTCAACCCGATGCTGCTGGAACTCAGCGGCAGGAGTCCGTTCGAACTGATCGGCCAGCCGTGCCGGAAACTGGTCTGCAAAGCCAAGCCGGGGGGCTGCCCCGTGAAAGACCTCGGGCAGGAAATCAACCACGCTGAATGCGATCTGACCTGTGCGGACGGAAGAGTCATTGACGTGGAAAAAAGCATTACGGTCATTGAGCTGAATGACCGCACGGTTTATGTGGAAACGATTGTTGATATCACCCAACGGAAACAGGCAACTGCCAGTCTCGCCCGTCTTTCCACCGCGATTGAACAGTCGCCGGAGGCCATAGTCATCACCGACACGTGCGGGAATATTCAGTATGTCAATCCGGCCTTTGAAAGAAATACAGGATATTCACGGGAAGAGGCCCTCGGGCAAAACCCGCGCGTCCTCAAAAGCGGAAATCATGACGATAAATTTTATGAATCGCTCTGGAAAACGATCTCCGCCGGAAAAGTCTGGTCCGGTCAGCTGGTCAACAAACGCAAGGACGGAACTCTGTTTACCGAAAACGCGTCGATCTCTCCGGTTAAAGATGAAAACGGGGCTATCATTAATTATGTGGCGGTCAAACGCGATATCTCCCAGGATCTGATCCGGGAAGAGGAGCTGCGGCGGAGCCAGAAACTGGAAGCCGTTGCTTTGCTGGCCGGCAGCGTTGCCCACGACTTTAACAATATTTTACAGGGGATTATGGGCTTCAGTAGTATGCTGATGAAACACCTCGATCCTTCCTCGCGCCAGCACGATCAGGCGAATGAAATCCATAAGGCGAGTATCCGTGCGGCGGATCTGACCCGCCAGCTGCTGGCGTTCAACCGGGAACAGACGGTTGATTTTTCAATCCAGAATATGAATGAAGTCATCGCGGATATGTACGGGCTGCTTGAAATCCTCATGGGCGAATCGATTGAAATCGAACTGAATCTGGAAAAACACCCGCACAAAATCTACGGCGACCATGGCCAGCTTTCGCAGGTCATTATGAATCTGGCCGTGAATGCGCGCGATGCCATGGCAACGGGCGGGAAACTGACCGTTTCAACCCGCAACGAATCATTCACAGAGGAGGAGGCTGCCATGGTGCAGGGGGCTCTGCCCGGCGACTGTATCTGCCTCTCGGTTGCCGATACCGGCAGCGGCATGGACGACGAAATTATGAATCGGCTCTTTGAACCGTTTTTCACAACGAAACAGATCGGGAGCGGAACCGGGCTGGGCCTTGCGGTTGTTTACGGCATTGTGACGCAAAATCAGGGCTGGATTCAGGTGCAGAGCACGTTGGGCAAAGGGAGCGAATTCAAATTGTATTTCCCCGCCAGAGACGCCGCCGTCCAAACGGTGGAAAATCAGGAAGCCGGCGTGTCCGCCCCCCGGAAAGTGCTGTTGGTGGACGACGATGATATTGTCCTTCAAATGAACAAGTCCGTCCTCGAAACAGCGAAATATGACGTCTATGTGGCCGGGGATGCCGAAGAGGCACTTCAGCTCTTTGCGCAGGAACACGAAGAGTTCGACCTTCTGGTCAGCGATCTCAAACTGCCCGGAAAAAGCGGAATCGAACTAGCCGACCTGCTGCGCGAAACGAAGCCCGATCTTCCGGTGCTGATTTACAGCGGATATAAAGACGAAGTGCAGCAATGGGACGCCCTCCATAAAAAGGGGTACTGCTTCCTGGAAAAACCCTATAAAATCATGGGATTCCTTGTGGCGGTCAATGAAACCATGGTATTTCGTGATAAGTAGAAAGGTGCAAAATTATGGCGCGCATACTCATTATTGATGATGATCCGACCCTCCAGACTCTGTTTTCCCAGTTTCTGGAAGAGGAGGGGTATGAAATTCTTCAGGCCGAAAACGGAAAGAAAGGGATCGCCATCATTAAATCCCAACACCCGGATGTGGTGATTACCGATATCATGATGCCCGAAATGGACGGTCTTGAAATCCTGATGGAAATCCGCAGAGCAAAAATCGATGTGCCGATCATCGCTATTTCCGGCGGTATGCGTGACCGCCCGATCAATTTTCTCCAACACGCTGAACTTTTCGGAGCCACCTATGTTTTCAAAAAGCCGCTTCCGTTGAATGTTCTGAGCGCGGCGATTGAGGAAATCTTGGAAAGCCGCTTAAAGCATAGCGGGGAGGAAATCCCCGATGAAATCCGTCCGGACTGAACCGACTGAGTTTTCCGGAAACTGTTCTGTTCCCGGTTTAACCTTTTCGGGAAAATCACCCCCAATTTTCACTCAGCCGGTTGAACCCAACCCGGCAAAGCCGGAACCAAAATAACAGAAGTTCGCAAAGATCGCTAAGCTCCATTCTTTGCGGACTTCGCGTTCTTCTGTAAAAAAAATCTGTCGTAAACATGATAGGATTTGAATGAAGAGGGACTAAATTCGAGAATGGAACCGCAGATAAACACCGATGGACACGGATAACCAAGGGTATACGGTAATTATTCCGCTCACTTCACGGGTGTTTTTCGCTTTTTCTCTATCTTGTTGAAACATCCGTGTTTGTCCGCGTTCATCCGCGGTTCATTTCTGTTTCAAGGTTTAATGGAGTCGATAAACTGCGAAATGGTTTCGAGATAGGCTTCACCGGCGGCGTAGGCATAGTCGTTATGACGGCCGCCTTCAATCCAGAGGTGCTGTTTTTTTCCGGGGGCGGCTTCGTACAGTTTCCGACCGTGCCAGAAGGGAACGACTTCGTCAGCGGTTCCGTGCATGACCAATACGGGGCATTGAACCTTTTTAATGGAACGCAGGCTGTTGAACCGATCCCACGGAAGCAGCGGAACGACGGTGCGGACGCGGAAGGTGGAGACGAAGGAGCTTTCAATAATCAGCCCGCCGACGGGGTGTTTTGAAGCGAGCCAGGTTGCGACGCCGCCGCCGAGTGAGCGCCCGTGAACGATGATCGATTCGGGGGCGGTTTTCTTTTCATCCACAAGCCAGCGATAGGCCGCTTCAACGTCCTGTTTGGCTTTCCGGGTTGAGGGGGTTCCTTCGCTGGTTCCGTAGCCGCGGTAGTCATACATTAAAACGGAGTAGCCGAGCCGGTGGAACTGCTGCATGAAGGGGACGACATTATCGAGGTCTTCGGCATTGCCGTGACTGAAAAGCAGGGTGTATTCGGCGGCGGGGTTTTCGAGATATACACCGGTGATGGTCTGTCCGCCGGATCTGATTTTGATCTGGTTCGGCAGTTTGGTGTAGGCCGGCGGCTGGGGGACAAATATGAGCCGGTCGGAAAACAGGTAGGCCAAAAGGTTCAGCAGCAGATAGATGCTTCCGGCGGAACGGACGATTTTGATCAGCAGATTCGTTTCCATTGAACGGGAGGATAGGCAGGAATATTTCGGGGGGCAACGGAAAGATTGCTGAGATTGAAATTTGATTGTTTAAACAGGCCGGTGTACACTTCAAACCCTCAGTGGAGGGTGCAGCAATGAATAAGAGGGTTATGACGTCGGAGCTTGCGGGGGCATGGTATTCCGACGATCCGGTTCGTTTAACGCATGAGATCCGGGCCTATATGGAGGCGGCGGACCGCATTGCGGTTCCGAACGTGATTGCGCTGATTCTGCCCCATGCGGGGTACCGTTATTCGGGAATGGTCGCGGCCTGCGGATTAAAACAGGTTGAAGGGCGGACGTTTGAGCGGGTGATTATTCTGGGGCCGAGCCACCGGGTGGGGCTGATGGATGCAGTCAGTATTCCCGACGTCACCCACATCGAAACCCCGCTGGGCGAGGTGGAACTGGACACGACGTTTATTGCGGCATTGCGGAAAAACGCCGCCTTTCTTTCGTACGAAGCAGCGCACCGGAGCGAACACAGTGTGCAGATTCAGCTTCCGCTGCTGCAGCATGTGCTGGGCGGTTTTAAGGCCGTTCCGATTGTGTGCGGACAGCTTGAAGAGCAGAGCGCCCGGGAAATTGCGGCGACTTTGCTGGAACATAGCGATAACAAAACGCTGCTGGTGGTCAGCAGTGATTTCACCCATTACGGACGCTCGTTTGATTATGTCCCGTTCGACGATGATATTCAGGAAAAGCTCGAACAGCTCGATTTGGAAGCTTTCCGGCTGATTGAACAAAAGAACCTGCCCGGCTTTTTGGCCTATATTCAAAATACCGGCGCAACCATCTGCGGAAGAAGTCCGATTGCGGTTCTACTGGCAATGCTGTCGGAGAATACGCAGGTGCGGCTGATTAAATACGACACATCCGGCAATATGACCGGCGACTGGGCGCACACCGTCAGTTATGTTTCCGCCGCAATTTCCGGCCAGTGGAAAACCTGCTGTGAAAAGGGCGACGGCTGTCCGTGCGTGCTGTCTGACTCGGATAAGATCGGATTGCTGCGGCTGGCGCGCTATCAGATTACACGCAAACTGATGCCGGAACTGCCCGCGCTGGAACTGGCGCGAAGTCCCGCAATGGAGGGGGTGATGGGCGCCTTCGTGACGCTGCACGAAAACGGAATGCTGCGCGGCTGTATCGGCGAAATCTTCCCGCGCCGGGCGCTGTTTGATGCGGTGAAAGAACAGGCGTTACATGCGGCGTTCAAAGATCCGCGCTTTCCGCCGGTTGAAGGCCGCGAACTGGGCGATATTTCCATTGAAATATCGGCGCTGACCGCGCCGCATAAAGTGAAATCTCCCGCCGATATTGAAATCGGGAAACACGGTATTGTGCTTTATAAAGGGACGCATTCCGCCGTATTTCTGCCGCAGGTCGCGCCGGAACAGGGGTGGGGGCTGGAAGAGACGCTGACACACCTTTCGCTAAAGGCCGGCCTTCCGTCGGATGGCTGGCAGACCGGCTGCGAATTCCAGATTTTCGAGGCGATTGTTTTCAGCGAGCATTGATTCTTTTAAAATCCTAGGCAAGCGGGTTGAATTCACCGCCCGGAATGACCATATTTACGGCTCATTTGTCGAAAGGGTGAACCATGTTCAGGTTTTTTCAGGTTTTGATCGGGCTGTTTTTCGCGGCGAGTGTCTGGGCGCAGAAGCCGCACGAAGTGCTGGTGCTGGTGAATAAAAATTCCCAGCCGTCGCTGCGGGCGGCCAATACGTTTGTCGCGGCCCGGCAGATTCCGAAGCAGAACATCGTCTATCTCGATATCCCGGCAAGCGCCTATGAAGGAACGGCCACCATTACGCCGGATGAGTTTGGAAAACTGATCTGGGAACCGGCGAATGCCGTCGCGAAAGAGCGGGAGATTTATGACCATATTCTGGCGTGGGTCTATTCGGTCGATTTCCCGATCCGCGTGAAAACCGATTCCGATCATGAAAATCAGATGTCGGTGACCGGTCTGACGTTTACCCGCAATGAAATTCCCGGAATGGACATGATCAAATGGGGAAAATTTCAGTCGAAACTTTTCGGCGGGCCGAACGGGCAGATAAAAATTGCGCTCACCGGAATGTCGCTGTGTGTGAAAAAAAACGGACTCGGCAGTAAAGCGACGGCGCCGGTGGAAGCGGCGTTTTTGCAGCGCGGGCTGCGCGGACGGATGCCGATGCCGAGCATGATGCTGGGCTACATCGGCGAAAACGGAAACGATATCCAAACCGTGCTGGACTGTATTTTGCGCGGCGCACAGTCCGATTCGCGCGGAACACGCGACGGAATTTACTTTGTCAAAACGGACGATAAACACCGCTCTCCCTGCCGGGAACCAATGTTTGATTTTGCCGCGAATGAACTGAAACAGCGCGGAATAACCGGAATCGTAACCACCAATTTTCCGGCGGGTGCGCAAAATGTAATGGGGCTTCAAATGGGCGCGGAAAATGTCGATCCGTCACAGATCGGGTCGTTTGCCAACGGCGCGATGGCGGAACATCTGACCAGCTGGGCCGGTGAATTCCAGAAGCGGCAGACCAAAATGACGGAATGGATCAAAGCCGGGGCAACGGCTTCGTTCGGCACCGTGGTTGAACCGCGTTCCAATCCCGATGTATTTCCGACGGGCCGTTTCTTTTCCCACTATATTTCCGGCTGCACTATGCTCGAAAGTTTTTATCAATCCGTCGCCTGTCCGCTGAAATCGCTGATGTTGGGGGAGCCGCTGGCGAAGCCGTATGCGCTGCCGGTGCGGGTTCGGGTGGTCGGCGTGGACAACCTGAAAAAAGATTTCACTTTTATGGCCGAGGGCAAAGGCCCTCAGGATGGAATCCCGTTCGAATACACCTTCCTGCTGGATGGAAAAATTATACAGGAGCAATCGATCGACGGGTCGGTATTTTTAAAAATCGATCAACTGTCTGACGGCTTTCACGAACTGCGCGCTGTGGCCAGCACCCCGGGGCTGGTTCAATTCAGCGGCACGGCGGATAAATATATTACGGTCAACCGCAAAGGCCGGTCAGTACAGCTTTCGCCCGAAATTAAAAAGATCGGCAAAAACGAGCACGCGGTGAAGGCGAAAGTCGGCGGAATGGAAAAGCCGGTAACGCTGAAGCTGGTCAGCGGCGAAGTGGTCGTCGATGAAAAAAGCTACAGCGAAGAGGCCGAGCTGATTCTCGATGAGCTGATCGTCGGCGAAGGCCCGAACCGGGTGCGGGTCATTGCGGTGTATGCGGACGGGATGGAAGTTTCCAGCGAACCGGTCAGCTTCGGCATCACATTTAA
>QKFE01000261.1 GCA_003252225.1 Kiritimatiellales bacterium
CTGCCTGTCCCGGGAGGTGGGGTTCGATCTTTTCCCAAAGATCATCCGATATATCGTGCCTTTTGAAGGCGGGTTGTGTTGTTTTCATGCCGGAAAGCCTATCAGCCTGACCCGGACAACGTAAATCTAAATCTCGTGACTACACGCTCTAGTGATTATTCGTGTCGATTCGTGGTTCCATTCACGAATTTAGGTTAATCTGCGCAGAACAGGAAAGAATACAGAAAGCCTTCGTGTATGCGGAGGCTTTCAGTTTTGGGATGAAGTAAGTTTCGAGGGCTTGGAAGAGAGCGTGTGTTAGGATATGCTCGGCATTGAATAGAACCCATTGGTGATGAAAGGAATAAAGGTAGTGAGACTCTGTGCCGCCATAATTTTATCCATGCTTTGCGAAGCTGCCGGTGCTGCCACTGTTTTTGAATCCGATGGTTCTTCTATGGCTGGGTGGAAAGAGCAATGGCATTCTACGACAAGCGCAGATGTTGTTGCCCCTGTCTGGCAGGCTGTCGGCGGGAAAATCAAGGGACAGGCATTTTATAGCGACTATCTCAGCGAAGATCTAGGCGGCACGATGTTTTATACCAACGGCTTCAGGCTGAAGGTCGGCGAAGTGGCGACGTTGACTATGGATTTTGAAGGGAAGGGGATTCCTGCTCCCGATAATCTGAATCACTGGTGGTTTTCGTTTGGCTTCCGCACGGGCGGGGATGAGCCGTGGATTGACGGCGATGTAGTGGCTTATGCTTCGATGCGCACCGGGGCCGGGATCAACCTGCCTAATGGGTTTGAGCTGTGGAATGCGTGGCGCGATTCGTGGACAAAGCCTTATCCGCGCTGTGAGTTCCGCTCCGATGATACTTACCATTCGGATCCCATTACGGTGACCTATTCTGTTCCGCGAACCGAAGCCGGCTTCGGTCCGTCAACCCTCATCATTTCCAACCACACGACCGGTATCCGATGTATGGCGACAAGTCTTTCGGAGGCGTCGGATAACACCGTTTCAATAGAGAGCAACCTCTATTTCTACTGCCAGATTCCGGCCCGGTTCGACTGGGCAGATGGGCTGTCGAGTCTGGATACATCGGTCAGCCTCAGCAATGTCAAATTGACCGTGGAGGAAATAGGGAAACTTCCATCAGCGATGCCGGAGACAGAGGTGTCCGGAGCGCCGGTTCTGAGTGCATCTGAACCGTATGCAAGAAGCATTATGGAAATTAAGCAGCTTTCCAACGAGGCTGCCGGGAAACAGTATTCGGCCCGTATTTCCGGGCAGGTGCTGAATCTCCATCCGAGGCAGAGCCGGGTTTTTATTCACGACGGAACGGCCGGGTTGTATGTTGAACTCGACCGGCGCGTATTTGAATACAAGGGTTTGCGGGCGGGCAGCGAAGTCCAGTTTGATGGGGTAACGCTGGTTGGCGGATATTCCCCGATTGCTTACACCACCAACCTTACGGTGACGGGCTGGAGCCCGCTGCCGCGGGCGCACCGACTGGATCGGACGGTTTTCAGGGCAACAAGCGTGGATGTGAACTGGGTGGAGGTTGAAGGGCGACCGATCGCGATGGAGTATGTGAAGTCCTATAACCATTATCTGATCACGATGGAGGTGCTTGATACAACGGTTGAGGTTTATGTGCCCTATCAGTCCGGCGCGTTTGAAATGATGAAACCGTATATGTTTCAGGATGTGACGGTTCAGGGCGTTCTCGGCACAACCGCAAACCAGCACCGGCAGATGACGGGACGTATTCTTTACGTGAACTCCATTGATGATTTCCGGTTGAAGCCGGAGATAACCGGCATAGTTCCCCGCCCTTTTCTCATGCACGAACTCATGCAGTATGGAAAAGCGAGCACCGGGCTGGTTAAAACGATGGGGACGGTGGTCAGCGCATCGCCGGATACGCTGTATCTTCGGGGTG
The DNA here is from genome assembly GCA_003252225.1 of Kiritimatiellales bacterium. GTDB lineage: Bacteria > Verrucomicrobiota > Kiritimatiellia > Kiritimatiellales > Pontiellaceae > Pontiella. Next base: position 1,929 of record QKFE01000261.1, read on the forward strand.
AAAAGGCAAATTTGAAGGCCTTGATTTTTCACGAAAAGGAACTCAGCCCGGGGGATTCCGTCGAGCTGGTCGGGTATGTCGATGTGCAGCCGGTCAGCCCATCCTTCCGTACGGTTTCCGTTCGCCGGATTGGCGAAGGCCCGCCGCCGGAGCCGATATATATTCAGATCGAAGAGAATGAAATTGATCCGGACTGGAATTATGATCTGGTCAGTCTGGATGCCGAGTTCGTTCATCTGGAAAAGGGTTTTTCGCCAAACGAAGCCGACGTTTCTGAGGGCAAAGTTACGGGCGGGGCGACAGATGTTTTATGGTGCCGTTCCGGGGAACGGTTGTTTGAGGCCAGATGGCCGGAAGGTATCCCAGCTCTCTCGGGAATACGACCGGGCAGTCGTATTCGTTTAACGGGCATTTGCCATGTTTCAAAAACGAAGAACCCCCGCCTTGATGCGATGGCCGGTTCACTCTGGCTGGAACTGCTCGACGAAAATTCACTCACCGTTATTCGCCGGGCATCCTGGTGGACTGCCGGTCGTCTGCTTTGGACATTGGGGTTCACCGTTTCGCTGACGCTCTTTTTCCTGATTTGGGCGATTGTTCTGCGGAAAGTGGTTGTACGGCAGACGCAGACCATCGGCAAACAGATCGAACGCGAAACTACACTGAATGAACGCCAGCGGATTGCCCGTGAACTGCACGATACATTGGAGCAGAGTTTAACCGCCCTGATGCTTCAGCTGAAGCGGCTTAAAAGGAAGATTGAGGAGGAACTTCCGGCACAACTTGGAACGGTGGAAAAAGCGGAAAATATGCTCCAATTCTGCCGGGAGGAATCGCGCGCTTCCATACAGGATCTGCGCGGCGGGATTCTCGAAAAGATGGATCTGAAATCGGCGGTTGAAAAAAATATACTCCAATTGACCGAGGGTTCCGGTATCCAATTGTCGGTTGAAATGGAGGGGGAACCTTTGCGTCTGACCCTGTTTGCCGAACAGCAGCTGCTGCGCCTTGTTTCAGAGGCGGCAAGCAACGCGGTGCAGCACGCTTCGCCGGAAAAAATAGCTATCCAGTTCAGCTATTCGCCGGATCGCCTTGTGATTTCAGTCTGTGATGATGGCTGCGGTTTTGATCCTGCCATTGCTGAATCCTCCGGGCGTTTCGGTTTGCAGGGAATGCACGAACGCGCCAACCGGCTTCACGGTAAACTGGAGATACAGAGTTCAGCGGGCGCAGGAACCCGGATAATCATCTCAATGCCGGTTAAGGCGTTTATAAAGGAAGAGAGTTTATGAGTGATAAAATCAGCGTTCTGGTTGTGGATGACAACACCCTTTTGCGCGTGGGTCTTCGCGATACGATTGAAGATGAGATCGATATGGTTGTGGTCGGCGAAGCGGCTAACGGGATGGAGGCCTTTGAAAAATATAAAGCGCTCCTGCCGGATGTGGTGACCATGGATTACCGTATGCCGGTTGAAGACGGGCTGAAAGCTTCGGCGCATATTCTCTCGGAATTTCCCGATGCACTGATTGTTTTTCTTTCGATCTATGAAGGGGAGGAGGATATCTGGAATGCGTGGCAGACCGGTGTCCGTGCATACCTCTCTAAAACCGATGATCCCGAAAGCGTGGTTGAGGCGATCCGGGAAGTCGCAAACGGAAACAGTTATTTCCCGGCCGGAATCGCGAAAAAACTCGAAGCACGGAAAAACAAGGATTCACTGACGCCAAGGGAGCTGCAGGTGCTTGAACTGATTGTGAATGGCCATAGCAATAAAGACATCATGGCGGCGCTCGATCTTTCCGCCAGTACGGTTCGGGTTCACGTTTCAAACATACTCGAAAAAATGGGCGTACTCGATCGGACGCAGGCCGCTGTTCAGGCCGTCAAACAGGGTATTGTCCACATCGATGCATTCTAATTAATATCCTCCGGTTGTTGAACTCCCTGACCTCATCAAAGACGGCGAGGGTGTTTTCGGCGGGGACTTCGGGCAGGATGTTGTGGATGGTGTTAAAAATGAAGCCGCCGCCGGGGGCGAATATTTCACACCGCTGAAGTACATGTTTACGGACTTCATCAGGTGTGGCTTTGTTTAAAACCGATGCTGTATCGCATCCACCGCCCCAGAAAGTGATTTGATCGCCGAACTCCGCCTTCAGTTTTTCCGGTTCCATTTCAACGCAGTTGGTTTGTATCGGGTTGATAATATCATAACCGGCTTCGATGAGGTCAGGCATAATTCGATGGATCAATGCGGGAAACGGATCAATCGATCACTGAAATCGGCTTCCTCTGCGGTTATGCAGGCAGTCAGTATTTTGCCGAAACATTTAAAAAATCCGCCCGGATGACCCCTTCGGAATACCGCCGAAGTGTTTCCGAACTGGATGCGATTTTGCGGTCAAACTGGAGCCATCCCGAGGCCCGTTCGGTTGATGACGAACACCGCCGCGCAAACCTGCTCAACCGGAAGGTTTGATCCGGACAATGCGCTCGGAATGGTCGGCGGCAATCGTGCAGCCCGGCGGAACGGTTAAGAAGTTATCCTCATCCCAATCCCCGTTGAGCAGCTTCTGAATAAGCGCGAGATCGCCGGCGATTTTTTCAAAGCGCCATTTTTTTTCTTCCGCTTCATCTTTGGCGATCTGTTCAAAGCTTCCGTCCGGTTCAACGCCCATTTCAATGAAGGTGATTTTGGAATAGTTTTTTTCTGTGTTGCACAGCTCTTCCCACAGGAATTCAGCGTTATCTTCACCATATTGCGCAACCAGCTCTTCGTACGTCATATCCATGCCCATCTGGTTCGGAATGGAAAGCTGTTTCAGCTCCTCGGCAATTTCATCGCGTTCAATCCAGCCCGTCGTTTTAAAGTAGGTTCCGGGGTTGGCGTGGAAATAATCGTTGTATCTTTTCCGGCTGCCTAAAAACAGGGTGATGCAGTCGTGCGCCCGCGGAAGAATAAGCTGAACATCGCGCGCCTTCAGGCCATCGAGTCCGTTGTTGCAAAGGCCGTACCCGAGAATAATCGCGTCGTAGTTTCCCTTTGAGGCTTCATCCACCTGCGCCTGCAGCCGTTTGAGCATTTCATCCGTCGGAATATCGTGCAGTCCCTTCTGCATAAATTCGACCTCAATTTCGTGGGGCGACTGCTCCAAGAGAAACCCGATCTCTCGAAAAAAAATCTCACAGCTGATCAACTTCAGCTTTAACCGCGAATAACCGCGAATAGACGCTAATTCTTGATTGTTGTTATTCGTGTTCATTCGTATTGATTGGTGGTTCAGATTATAACACTCGGGAAGTCTTCTTCTTCGAGGTTCGGGATGGCGAGGGCTTCCTGAAAATAACTGGTGAAGTGTGCCGTTTTATTGAGGGTAATCACTTTTGGTTTATGAATGATATCGAGATAAGCCTGTTTGGTTGATTGGTCGAGCAGGGCAAGCGCTGCGCCGGCCAGTGATCCGTTTCCGATCACTTCGTATTTTTCAATCGGAACATCGGGCAGAAGACCGATGGTAATGGCGTTTTTAATATCGATGTGTTTGGCAAAGCCGCCGGCCAGAATGATGTGGTCGATTTCGTGAACGGTTTTACCCAATTCGGTCAGCAGAGTTTTCAGCCCGGAATAAATCGCGGCCTTTGCTTTCAGGATTTCGGCGATGTCGTGTTCGGTAACGGTGATGGATTCACCGGTCGCCGAGAGTTCCGCCGCAACCAGCATGCAGGCGTGCATTCCTTTCACGTTTTCGTAGCGGTCTTTTTCCTTTAACAGGTCAACATCGTAGCGGCCGAACGCATTGATCAGCCCGCATTTGAAACCGTCGGCAATAAAATCGATAATGGCCGATCCGCAAAGGCCCATCGGGCTGGGATCGCCGATTACGGTCAGTTCAAAGTCGAGATTCCGGTCATATTTAACGGTATCAATCGCGCGGCTGGCCGCGCGTGCGCCGTGCAGCAAACCGGCGCCTTCAAAGGCCGGGCCGGCGGCGGTTGCGCAGGCGGTCATTTCTCCGTTCAGCGATGCCACCATTTCGCCGTTGGTGCCGATGTCAATCAGCAGAGTCAGCCCGTCTCTCTTCCATAGATTGCTGACATGCAGGTCGGAAGTGATATCGCCGCCGACATAGCCGGAAATCGACGGCACATCTTCAATCCGGGCGTCCGGATTGACGTCAATTTTAAGTTCCCGGGCGGTGCTGCTGAAAGAGTTGCTGACCGGTTTGAACGGAATGACGCCGATCGTTTCCGGTGAGACGCCGAAGAAAATGTGCATCATCACGGTGTTGCCGGAAAGGGTAACGTGAACAATGTCGTTTTTATCCGTTCCGGTTCCGTCGCACAGCTTGTGTATTAAAGGGTTCAGCGTGTGTTCAATCACCAGTTCCTGCAACGCTTCAAGGTTTCCTTCAATGCTGCAGAGGGAAATCCGCGAAACAACATCGTCGGCTTTTAAGATCTGCTGATTGTACAGCGATTCGCGGCTCATGATTTTGCCGCTTTGCAGATCAATCAAGGCGGCAACAACCGTTGTGGTTCCAATATCGACCGCAACGCCGAAGCCGGTTTTAAATTTCGGGTTGAAATGGTGTTCGGGAATATCCATTTCATCGGCAATGCGGGCGCCGGCAAAGGAGATGACTGATGAACGCGGCAGGAAAATTTCAGCGCAGTCGCCAATCACATAGGTCTGACAGGAGAGTACTTCTCGGCGCTGTTCGGGCATCACTTCAATCGTTTCGGTGAATACGCGGTAACACCCTTCGCCCAGCAGAACATTGCAGCTTGCGCACGAACCGCGGCCGCCGCATTTGGCATCAATATGCCACCCGGCTTTGCGCGCCAGCTCCATCACCGATGATTTGCCATCGTTTTCAAGCACGACCATTTTGCCATCGAAGTTAATTTTGATTGCCATTCTATCCTCGTTTTTATTCCGCGCGGCGGCTCGGAAATTATTCAGGCTATTTTTCTGCGCGATATAAAATGAATCAAAAAAGCCGCCGCAATGCGACGGCTTTTCAGTGCGGATTGCCGGAATAAATTAAGCGGCAATACCGAGTGCGATTTTGGTCGCTTTGACGCAGGTGTTTGCGTCATCGGAATATCCGTCAGCACCGATTTCGTCAGCATATTCCTGCGTCACCGGCGCGCCGCCGATCAGGATTTTCGCGCCGGAACCCGCCAGCCCTTTTACCACTTCTTTCATGTAGGGCATGGTGGTGGTCAGCAGGGCGCTGAGCAGAACCACTTTAGCACCGTTTTCGACGGCTTCTTTGTACTTATCCACATCGCAGTCAACGCCGAGATCCATCACTTCAAAGCCGGCGCCTTTGAGCATCATTGCGCAGAGGTTTTTGCCGATATCATGAAGGTCGCCTTTAACGGTTCCGATGGCCACTTTGCCGATCGGTTCGTGTCCGGCTTCCTGCAGCAGCGGATCGAGCAGATCCAGACCGGCCTGCATTGCGCGGGCGGCAATCAGCATTTCCGGAACATACGCTTCGTTGCGCGAAAAACGGTCGCCGATTTCCGCCATCGCCGGAACCATCGAATCCATCAGTATGCTTTCGACGTTTGTGCCGCCATCAATTTCCTGCTGAACAATTTCAGCCACATCTTTACGCTTCCCCTTAAGAACCGCTTCGTACAGTGCTTCATTTTTTGCCATGTCAGTTATCCTCCATTAGGTATTTATCCAGTGTCCATGTTTACCTATTCAGGTCGATTTGGAATAGAATAAAAAAGTTGGTGTTTAAAACGATCTTGCTGAAAAAATGGGGCTTGATTGATTGGGGTTTCTGAAAAAAACCTATATTTATCAATTCAAGCCCCTCTTTTACGGGTGTTTCTATAGGGGGTTATCTTTAGAACAATCCTGTCACCTTGCCGGTTTTAACATCGACATCGATCCGGCGGAATCCGGGATCTGATCCGGTGCCGGGGAGCAGTTTGATATCGCCCGCAACCGGAACCACAAAACCGGCGCCTCTATAAATCAGTACATCGCGAATCGGCAGCGTCCATCCTTTCGGGCGGCCTTTCAGGGTTGGATCGTGTGAAAGACTGAGGTGGGTTTTCACCATGCACATGCCCATTTTTGAAGCTTCGGGGTCGTTTTGGAATCGGGTGATTTTCTTTTCCGCAACATCGGACCATTCAACGCCGTCGGCTCCATAAAGCTCGACGGCAATTTTTTCGACGCGGGCTTTCAACGGCAGTTCGAGGTCGTAAAGGAATCTGAACTGGTTTTCCTCTTCGCAGGCAGCCACGACAGCTTCGGCCAGTTCGCGCGCGCCTTCACCGCCGGCGAGCCAGTGTTGCGATACGGCGCAGCGGGCTCCGTTTGCTTCGGCGATTTTTCGAACCAGATTATGTTCCGCTTCGGTGTCGGTGTAAAATCCGTTGATGCAGACAACCGGATTGGCGCCGCTTTTCTTCACCGTTTCGATGTGTGCGATCAGGTTTTCGCAGCCTTTTTCCAGCAGGGTGAGTTCCTCCTGTGTGTAGGCTGGATCGAGCGGTTTTCCGGGTTTCACTTCGGGGCCGCCGCCGTGCATTTTCAGTGCGCGAACGGTGGCAACAATAACGACGGCATCCGGCTTCAGTCCGGAATAGCGGCATTTCAGGTTCCAGAATTTTTCGAAGCCGATATCCGCCGCAAACCCGCTTTCTGTCACAAGATAATCGCCCATCCGGATGCCGAGCATATCGGCAATTACGGAGTTCTGTCCAATGGCGATATTGGCAAACGGCCCGGCATGAACAAGCACCGGATTCCCTTCGATGGTTTGAACCAGATTCGGATTCAGCGCATTCACCATAATGGCGGTCATTGCGCCGTCGACTTCGAGGTCGGCGGTAGTGACTTCTTCGCCGGAGCGGCTGTAGGCCACAACCATTTTTCCGATTCGTTCGCGCATATCGGCCAAGCTGTTCGCGACGGCGAGAATGGCCATCAGTTCGCTCGAAACGGTAATCTGAAATCCGGATTCCATTTCATAGCCGTCCATTTTGCCGCCTTTTCCGATGGTAATGTTACGCAGCGCCTGCGCGCAGAAATCCATCGCCCATTTCAGCTGTACGCGTTCGGGGTCAATATCCAGCCGTTTGAGGCCGATCTGCGCCAGCCGTTCATCGTCATAATTGCTTTCGTGCTGCATCCGGGCGGTGAGCGCAACCATACAGAGATTGTGTGCATTCGTGATGGCGTCAATGTCTCCGGTTAAGCCGAGCGAAAACGGGGCGAGGGGAATGCACTGCGCCAGACCGCCGCCGGCTGCGGAACCTTTAATGTTGAATGTCGGGCCGCCGCTGGGTTGGCGGATGGCGCCGACCGGTTTTTTGCCGAGAACGCCGAGGCCTTCAACGAGTCCCATTGTGGTGGTTGTTTTGCCTTCGCCGAGCGGGGTGGGAGTGATGGCCGTAACGTCGACATATTTTCCCGGCTTGACGTTTTTGATGCGAGCCCATGTTTTTGTGTAGTCAATTTTTCCGACGGCTTTTCCCATCGGGATCAGTTCGTCTTCCAGCAGTCCGAGTTTGGCTGCAATTTCCTGAATCGGTTTAATGTTTTCTTCGGCGGCTTCTGCAATCTGCCAGTCCGCCATTTTGGTGGGGTCTAAATTCATTGTTATCTCCGCATTAATAAAATTTTCACCGCAAATTTTCACGAATCGTCACGAATAGGAAACCTATTAGTGAGAATTGGTGCGGATTAGTGGTTTGCCTTTTCTGTAGTTTGTTTTCTCAAATAGAGTATCCAGTAAATCGTGCCGACAAAGATTGCGCCGCCAACCATGTTTCCGATGGTTACGGGAATGAGGTTTTTAACGATGAATCCGGGCACAGTGAGGTTGGAAAGATCGGCGCCGTTTAATTGCGAAACAATTTCCGGGTTGGTTTTCAGCAGCAGGCCGGCGGGTATGAAATACATGTTCGCGATCGAGTGCTCAAAACCCATTGCCACGAAAGCGGTGATCGGGAAAATGATCGCCAGGATTTTGTCGGTGACCGACCGTGCGCTGTAGCAGAGCCAGATCGCCAGACAGACGAGAATATTGCAAAGCATGCCGCTGCTCAGCGCCTGCATAAAAGTGAGGTTCACTTTCGCGTTGGCGATTTTCAACGCGGTGACGCCGACGGCTCCGCCGTTGTTTGTCCAGTGGCCGCTGAAATAGACCAGCATCACAATACACATTGATCCGGCAAAGTTACCGAGAAATACCCGCAACCAGCTTTGCAGCATCTGACGTATTTTAAATTTCCGACTGAAGCAGCCCATCACCATCAGCGTGTCGCCGGTAAAGAGGTCGGCCCCGGCGATGATCACGAGAATCAGCCCGAGCGAAAAGGTCAGGCCGCCGATCAGCTTGGTGAAGCCGACGCCCATTGAGCTGTCGTGAATAACGTGAGTATAAAGGGCGGCGCCGAATGCAACGAATGAACCGGCCTGTACGGCAAGGAAAAAGGCGCTGATCAAATCGCGGTTTGCTTTGCGGATGGCCGAGGCCTCCGCCCGCTTGGCCATTTCCGCCGGCATATAAGCATCTGTTATTGTTTCTTCCATTATTTTCCCCCGGGTCAAAATCATTTCCGCAGACTGTCGCAGAATTCGGTCATCAGTTCGATGGCATCGTTGGCTTTATCCATATCGCCGTCCATTGCGGCGTAGGCTTCGACCAGTTTAACCAGTTCCGGGTCGGCCGGTGTGTTGCCGAATTTGTGAGCCGCGTTTACGATACCGGCATCGAGGCCGTAACGCATGCCGACTTCAACATAGGCCCGCATGATACCGATTTTGCGTCCCGGCAAATCGCGGCAGCAGTTACTTATTCCCATTGAAAAATGCACCCCCTTCATTTCGGGTTTTGATTTGATGGCTTTAATGGTTTCAAACGCGCGGTACGTGTATCCGGCCTGTCCGGGCATCATCGGCATATCAATGGCTAAAGGAAATGCGGTGGCATCAAAAATGACGGCATCATTTTCAAACCCGTATTCCATGGCTTTGGTATGAATCTGCGCGGCCAGTTTCACCAGATCCTCGACGGTGTCTTTTCCTGCGCCGGCGGCATCTTCATTCATCAGCAGGCCGATGAAGTTGTAATCAAACTCATTTTTAAGCGGCATCATTACATCCGCAGTGTGTGCTTTGATGGAGTTGATGAGGGGCTTTTTAACGGCGTCGGCGGTGTTGTACCACTCTTTGAGGCCGGCGATTAGAACCTTATCATCGGAGGAATCGATACAGACCGGAACGGTGCCGCCCCATTTGCGGACAAGCTTGACGTATTCAACCATAATGTCGACGGCGGTCTGCGGATTGGATTCGCCGAAGGCATCGACGTTGACGGCGATGTAATCGGCACCGGCTTCCGCCTGGCTTTCGATGAGGGCGCGGACATAGTCGAGCTGCGGGCTGTCGTTGCGGTATGCGCCTTCGCCGAGTTTGTGCAGTTCGCGCATAACTTTTCCGTGTTTGGGAATTGAAGCGTGAATTTCTTCACCGATGTTGATGATTGCATTTTTCATGGTGTGATCCTTTCCGAATAGATAGTTAAGAATTGAAGAGGTGTGTTCAAGCGATGGATTGCGGGGATTATTGATACTTCGGCGCAACCGGGCCAGACCGTCTTTCTCGGCTTTTGCCGCCCGGTAAATCTGTTCGCCGCGGCAGATGACGCCGTCTTCATTGCCGCAGGTTCCATCGACTTTGGCATCGCCGCACGGCGCATTGGCCAGCCCTTTGGCGCAGCCGCCCATCGTGCAGAATCCGAAGTTTTCAAAGAGGTAGCAGTCGCCGCACTCTTCGCATTCAAAGGCCGCGTGTTTCACGGCCCGCTCCATTGCAAAGAAAGCTTTCGCCGCCGCGCCGTCCGGTTTCTTTTTGGCGCCGGCCAGTTCCATGGTTTTGCTGAAAACGTGGAACCCTTTATGGTCGGGATCGAGCAGGGTTTTGTGCATGAAATTAAACCAGCGCTGATGCAGCGTTTGTTTACCCGGTTCGAGCGGGGTGCGGCCGCCTTCTTCATCATAAAGGTAGAAGGTTTGTTCCGGCGGCCAGTAGAGGTTGGCCTGATATTTAATCCAGTCTTCACCGATTTCCGCCGCACGGTTCAGTATGTTGCAGAAGGTTTCATAGTCGTGCACACCGCCGATATCGACACCGTCATACCCGAGAGTTTTAAACATCGCCACCTGTTGGGCGGCGCGTTCGAGATGCTCATCGAAGTTTTCGGAGTTGAGTTTTTCCAGCAGTTTGTCGCTGACATAACAGCCGGGCAGTTTGCCGGAATTCATCAGCCGCGGGGCTGCATTGGTGGTGGTCAGAAAATAGACGTTTCCGATGACGGGCACATTGAGTTCGGCCTCTTCCATGTAAAACTTCAGTTCGAGCGCTTTCTTCCAGTCCCAGCCTACCTGTGTAATCAGAAACCGCGCGCCGCTTGCGACCTTCTTTTCCATTTTGAAATACTGCTGAAGCTGGGAGGCTTCGGTGTATTTAAACGGCGAAACCGCCGCGCCCGCAAAAATCTGCTCCACCTCTTCGGGCCGGTTTCCGTCGGCCAGCAGCTCTTTCCGGTTCATTCGGGCGATCATTTGCAGCAGGCCGACCGCTTCGAGTTCAAAAACGCCTTTCGCCGAAACCGGCTTGTCGCCGGTCAGGGCCAAAACACTCCGGATTCCGCGCTGTTTGTATCCGACCAATATCGAGTGCAGCGCCGACTTGTTGTGGTCTTTGCAGCTGAGGTGGGGGATGACATCCACTTGATCAAGCAGGCCGGTCGGAACCAGCTGGGCGAGCACATCCGACGGGTCGAGGTTGGAAACTCCGCCCGGATTCTGGGGGAGGGCGATGGCGGCAAAGTTGAATCCGGACGGTAAATCCGCCCCGCCGGTTTCGGCGTGTTTTTCGAGGAAATGCCGGATGGGATCAATTTTATAGCCGCGGCCGGACATCAGTTCGGCGACTACGGTGAATCCCTTTTCCTCGTTCAGTATGTTTTTCAGCCCGCTCATTCAGAATGCCTTTCAAGATGATGGAAGACGTTGGCATATAAATCCGATCGGCGAATAGGAGGTTTATATTTTAGGATGTTGCAATCTTGCTGTGATGTAGCGTAAAAGTTATATAAATAGCGCACTTGGAGGGGAATTTTTGGAGGTGTTTATGTCAATCTTGTCAAAAAGGTTGTTAAGTTCGGTGGCGCGGGATTACCGTAAATCGGTCGGTTTAACCATTTGTCTTGTTGGCCCTGACGGGCGGATTATTGATCCGGAATCAACCCGGGCGGTGGAAAATCTTCCGTCGCTTTGCCACATGCGGCTGCACAACTTAAACGAAGCGGCGCGGTGGGGAGAGCCGCAGGTCTTCTTTATTGCGCCCGGAATTATGAGCTGGATTATTCCGCTGGTTGACCGCACTGAATTGAAGGGCGGTCTTTGCGGCGGAAATATTCTGGTGGAGGACGATCAGCAGTCGGTCATTGCATCGGTGAACTATTTTGTCGGCGAAGGCGCAAAGCGGAAAGAGGCGCAGGCTTTTGTGGAAAAGCTCAGTTCGTTTGAACAGGGCAATGTCCGGAAAGCCGCTGACCAGCTGTATGAAATTTTTTACCAGTACAGCGGCTGGAATCCGCTGCTGTTGAAACGCAACCGCGATCAGATGCACCAGCAGCGGCAGATTGCCGAAGAGATTCACCAAAGAAAAGTGGAGCAGAACCGGGCTTATCCGTACGACGACGAACGCATTCTGCTTTCACTGATCCGCGTGGGCGACCGTTCCGGCGCGCGGAAAATGTTCAATAAAATGCTGGCCGCGATGTTTCTGTATTCGCCGAAGCCGGTGGTGGTGCGCGCGCGCGCCATTGAAATGATGGGCTATCTCGTGCGTACCGCGGTGGAAGACAGCCCGCTTTCGGAGCCGCTGCTCGAACGGCATATGACCTGGATTGAGCAGATTGTGGAAACGCGCGATTTTGACGACCTGTGCAACGTGCTGCGCGATGCGCTCGACGATTTCATGAACAGTATTTTTCTTCAGGGGGTAAATCCGGTCAGTCCCGCAGTCAGTAAAGCGCTGGATTATATCGCCGCAAATTATACCGAGCAAATTTCGCTCGAACAGATTGCCGAGGCCGCCGGACTGAGTACGTTCCGCATTGCCCATTTATTGAAAGAGGCGACCGGGAAAACCGCGCTGCAGAACATCCACTATCTGCGGATTCAGGACGCCCGCCGACTGCTGGAACACAGCGATATGTCGTGCACGGATATCGCGTACGAAACCGGATTCGGTGATCAGTCCTATTTCATCAAGCAGTTCCGCAAATGGATGGGGATTACACCGGCCAAATACCGCAAAACCGCAAAGGCACAATAAGAGGAACGTTGCATTAGGGGGCGTTTTGCCGATAGGTTTCAGAACTTCAACGGGGAGTCGTTACAATGAAAGAACAGGTTGAATCACTTTTGGTTTCGTGGGGGGCTGCCGAGCATACGGCGGATGAATGGGCGACGGTTGTTTTAATGGCGCTGATTATTGCGGGCGCTTCGCTGGTTTATTGGCTGCTGCGGAACTATCTGCTGAAAATCATTCACCGGGTAACCGAAAAAACATCGAACAAGTGGGACGATGCGCTGATGGAATCGCGGATGTTTCACCGGGTTTTGCGGCTGATTCCGCTCACCGTTGTTTCGATCTGTATCGACCGGCTGATGCCCGGTGAATTCCTGCTGCTCAAACGCGCGGTTTTTGCGCTGATTATTTTTGTCGGCGTCCGGACGCTCGAAGCCTTTTTGAATGCCGTATCCGATGTTTACCACCGCGACAGCAGCAAGGCCCGCAAGCCGATCCGCCCGCTGTTTCAGTCGCTGACGATTGTGGCCTATTTATTCGCCGGTATTTTCATCATCGCCGTGCTGCTGAATAAATCACCGTGGAATCTCGTCACATTAATGGGCGGATTGACCGCGGTGACGATGCTGGTTTTCAAGGATACGATTCTCGGTTTTGTGGCCGGTGTCCAACTGGGCGCAAACGATATGGTTCGAGAAGGCGACTGGATCGAAATGCCGAAATACGGCGCCGACGGCGACGTCATCGAAGTGGCGGTGAATACGGTGAAAGTCCGCAACTGGGATAAAACCGTCACCACCATTCCGACCTATGCGCTGATTTCCGACTCGTTTAAAAACTGGCGCGGCATGAGCGAATCCGGCGGGCGGCGGATCAAGCGGAGCATCTGCATCGATATGAATACGGTTAAATTCGCCGATGAAACGATGCTCGAAAAATTTCGCAAAATGGCGCTGCTTAAAAATTATGTCGAAAAAAAGCAGGAGGAGATCGATGCCGAAAACGCCGCGCATAAAATTGATCTCTCCGCAACGGTGGTCAACGGACGCCGCCAGACCAACCTCGGGATATTTCGCGCCTATCTGGCCGAATACCTCCGCAATCACCCGATGATCAACAAAGAGATGACCTTCCTCGTGCGCCATTTACAGCCCACGCCGCAGGGCCTTCCCATCGAAATCTATGTCTTCAGTTCGGATAAAGTGTGGGCCAATTACGAAGCGATACAGGCCGATATTTTCGACCACATTCTCGCGGCCGTTCCGGAGTTCGGCCTCCGTGTTTATCAGCAGCCGTCGGGCACGGATATCGCCGCATTGAAACTGGGGTGAATTATGAAACCGAAGCTTTTCGCCGGATTACTTTTGGGCGGTGTTTTTATGAGTTCATTGGTTGAAGCAAAAACAGAGCGCGATGCGTTTTATTGGAACGACCAGATCGGGCGCGGCATCAACCTCGGCAACATGCTCGAAGGCCCGCTCAAAAAAAACGGGTGGGGGCGGGAACCGGAGATCCGCTATTTTGACCTGATAAAAGAGGCGGGTTTTGATTCGGTTCGAATGCCGGTGCGGTGGTCTGATTATGCCGATGAAAACGCCCCCTATGGTTTAGATGCGGCTTTCGTGAAAAAGGTGGACGGATATATTCAGGCCGCCATGGAACGAAAGCTCGTCGTCATTCTCAACATTCACCACTATGAAGCGGTTATGGAATCTCCCGACGAACAGGAAGCCCGGTTTCTGGCCATCTGGCGGCAGCTCGCAAAACACTACAGCAAATACCCGCAGGCCCTCTATTTTGAAGTGCTCAACGAACCGACCCAAAAACTGACCGCCGAACGCTGGAACGAACTGCAGAAAAAGGCGGTATCCGAAATCAGACAAACCAATCCCGAACGGCCCATATTAATTGCCCCCATCGGCTGGAACCGGATCGATAAACTCAAACAGCTCGAACCGCCGAAAACCAAAAACCTCATCGCCTCCGTTCATTTCTACGAACCCTTCAAATTCACCCACCAAGGCGCCGGATGGGTGAAGCTCGATCTGCCCCTCGGAACCGAATGGGCCGGAAATGAAACCGACCGCCGCGAAATAGAGGCCGATTTTGAAGAAGCCGTCCGTTGGTCAGAAGAAAACAACATTCCGATACACGTCGGCGAATTCGGAGCCTACAGCAAAGCCGACATGCCCTCGCGTATCCGCTGGACCCGGTTTGTCCGCGAACAGGCCGAACACAACCGCATGTCGTGGAGTTACTGGGAATTCAGCTCCAGCTTCGGCGTTTACGACCCCAACGGAAATACGTGGCGAACCGACCTCCTAAACGCCCTCATTCCGGCAAAATAAAATCAGCCGATCCTCGGTTTTTGTAAGGGGGTGGGGCGCGGGGAGGGGGGGATGCCTAATCCGTTCCGAATTTTTCAGGGGAAGCACCCGAGATAACCGGGGCGAGCAGTTCCTCCAGATCTTCGCGGGTATCGAAATAGATTCCGACAACCATCAGGCTGTGCATGATTCTGCCGTTCCGGATCACCGCCATTGTGCCGGCGGGATAATTCTCCGCATTGAAAATGGTTGCGGCATAATTCCGGTCGCCGAGCGTACACAGACCGGCCTGCTCTTCCGCCCGGCATCCGCCGATCTTTAATCCCACTTTCATGGCTCCGACCATTATTTTAAATGATTCCTCTGCATCCTTCTCGGTCGGTTCCAGCATGGCGTCTGACTGTAGATAAAAGACGTCGGATTCTGCATGCAGACTGTTGTCATATTCAAACTCGACCTCCGTTGATCCGTCGATATTCAGCTTGGCGGAATAGCTCCCGCAGGTTTCATGAAACAGGTTTGTGAATCCATACTGCTCGAAAACCTCCGACGTCAGGAGCATTGTTTTTTCTGCGGCAGTTGGTTCGCGGGTGGAGATACCCCGTATCCCGATAAAAAACAGAGAACCCAGACCGATAGCGCCAAGGACGAGAACTGCCAGAACAATAAGGATAACTTTTTTCATGCAGCGATGTTGTCACAAACCAGCAGTCGATGGATACAAAAAAGGTCATGCACGCCGAGGAGAACGTAGACGCGACGCCCTCGTCGCGTTGTGCACGAACAGCCTTTTATGGAACGCGACGGGGGCGTCGCGTCTACGTTTTGCTCTAAAGATAGATTAATCTTCGTAGCCGTTCGGATGGGCCTGATGCCAGCTCCACGCGCTTTGCACGATCTCTTTGAGGTCGGCGTGCTGCGGATTCCACCCGAGGACGGTGCGGGCTTTTTTGGCGTCAGCAACCAGTGCCGTACAGTCGCCGGCGCGGCGCGGCTGGAGTTCCGCCGGAATCGGATGCCCGGTGACTTCGCGGCAGACTTCGATGACTTCTTTTACGGTGTAACCGTCGCCGTTGCCCAGATTGAACGCACCGGAAATGCCCGGTTTCAGCGCGAGAATGTGCGCCTGAGCGAGGTCTTTAATGTGAATGTAATCGCGGACGCAGGTGCCGTCGCGGGTTTCATAATCGTCGCCAAACATAAAGATCTTTTCGCGCTTGCCCATCGGAACCTGAAGAATGAGCGGGATAAGGTGGGATTCCGGATTGTGGGCTTCACCATATTTTTCGGTTGCGCCGCAGGCGTTGAAATAGCGGAGGAAAACGCATTCGATGCCGTGAATATCCTGCCCCCATTGAAAGATATGTTCGCACAGCAGTTTGGAATCGCCGTAAACGGATTCGGGTTTCTGCGGCAGGGTTTCGTCCATCGGAATGCGTTCGGGGGTTCCGTAGGTGGCGCAGGTGGAAGAGAAGATCAGTTTTTTACAGCCGGATTCGACCATCGCGGTCATCAGGTTCAATGAGCCGCTGACGTTGTTTTCATAAAAGGGCATCGGCGCTTTCATGGATTCGCCGACTTCAATATAGGCGGCAAAATGAATTACCGCTTCCGGCTTTTCGGAAACGAGCGCATTTTTTATATCGTCTTTATTTCGCAGGTCGCCCTGAATAAAACCGGCCCGCGGGTCGATCGCCGCTTTATGGCCGCGTTCAAGGTTGTCGAAAACCACCACATCGTGGCCTTCGTCGCAGAGCATTTCTGTGGTGACGCTGCCGATATATCCGGCACCGCCGGCAACTAAAACTTTCATGATAAATTCCTTTTGTGAGGAGTGAGTCGTGAAGCGTGATTAATACAGATTAGAAATCACGGCTCAATCGTCACTCGTCATTATTTGATAACCTGAGCACCTTCGGACGGAATAATCTTTTCGGCTGTCGGTTCGATCCCTTTTCCTTTGCAGATTTCGATGATTTCCTGACAGATTTCGTCGGCTTTATTTGCGTGTACGAGCGCGCAGACGCTTCCGCCCCAGCCGCCGCCGGAAAGGCGCGCGCCGAGTGCGCCGGCTTCTTTTGCGGCATTAACCACGATATCGAGCGCTTCGATCGAGTTTTCAAATGCGGTGCGGGAGGTTTCGTGGGAATCGAACAGGTATTGACCGAATTCGGCTACTTTGCCTTCAGCCAGCAGTTTGACGCCTTTTTCGACGCGGTCGATTTCATAGATGACGTGTGTCGCCCTCTGTGCGGCTTCCGGGTCGATTTTGTCTTTGTGCGCCAGAAATTCTTCCACGGAAACATCGCGCAGCGCTTTCACGTTACGGCCCAGCTGTTCGCCCAGTTCTTTGGCGGCTTTTTCGCAGCTCATGCGGCGGGCGTTGTACGGGGAATCGGCGAGCGTGTGTTTGATGTGCGGGTTGATCATCAGGAAAACGACGTCGTCGGGCAGTTTTACCGGATAGGTTTCGAGGGTGCGGAAATCGGAGTGAATGAGGCCGTGGTGTACGCCGTAGATGCTGGAGAACTGGTCGAGCAGTCCGCAGTTGCAGCCGGCGAAATTGTTTTCAGCGGCCTGCGCGAGAATACCGATTTCCTTTTTGTCGAGTTCGGTGCCGGTATAAGCCAGTACGGCGAACGCGGTCGCCACTTCAAGTGCGGCGGAGCTGGAAAGACCGGCGCCCATTGGAATGGAGCCGAGAAAGGTGCAGTCGATGCCGTCCGCTTTGATGCCCTGTTGGCTGAGGTAATACATGACGCCCTTGACATAGTTGGCCCACTGGTATTTTTTCTCCAGCCGTTCGTCGGTTTCCGGGTCAAATTCTGCGGTTTCCCGAATGTCGCCGGCTGTAATGCGTACGCCCGGTTTGTCCGATTTGGAGATGCAGAAGCAGTGCCCCATGTTGATGGCGGTGGAAAAGGTTGTGCCTTCGTTGTAATCGGTGTGGTTGCCGAGCACTTCGATGCGGCCGGGGGCGTACGAAACGGTGGTCGGTTCAGTGCCGTACGTCTCTTGGTGAATCTTTTGCGCCTGTTCTGCTACTTTTTCATCATACATGGTTCGAACTCCTGAATCGATTTTTGAGCGAAATACTATAGGAAAAGGGACGGGATAAATCCATGGGATAAGTCAGCAAAGACATGGACAAATCCGGCGCATTGTGGTGAATTTTACCCATGTTGGAGTCCATGCACCATACGATCAGCCAAAAGGTGTCGGAAATTTTCGACCTCTATACAGAGCTGCACGATATCCGGATTTCGCTTTTCAGCCCGGACGGACGCCTGATTTACCCCGATGTGGTCGGTCGGCCAAACTGCGACCATTGCCGTATGCTGCGCGAAACGCTGGGGCTGGATTCCGAATGCCGCGATCTTGACCGCAAAATGATGCAGACTGCGTGGGAGCGAAAGGGGATGATTTCCTACACCTGCCACGCCGGGATGCGCGAAGCGGCGGTTCCGATTATCATTGAAGGCGAACTGGCTGGGTATGTGATGCTCGGCCAGTTCCGCTCCGAAGCCGCGCCGGCAACATCGCCCTATGCGGGCCGCTGGGAAAAGGAGCTGGGAAATAACGCGCTGCAAAAAGCCTATGACGCCACCACCGTTTTCCCCGAGCGGAAAATTGAAACCCTGCTTTCCATGTTCCGGCATCTGCTCGAATTCATTATCGGCGACCAGCTTATCCACCATAAAGACTACGATTTGGTTCTTCCGGTCATTGAGCGAATCCGGCAAATGCCCGAAAAGGAAATGACCATTGAATCCGCCGCAAAACTGATCGGGCGCAGTCCGTCGACCGTGACCCGTCTTTTCAAAAAGGTGACCGGGAAAGGTTTTAAGCAATATCAGGTCAATTACCGGCTTGAAAAGGCCGCATCGCGGCTGCGCTCCATGCCGAACCACCCCGTTGCCGAAATTGCCCTGTCCGTCGGATACGACGATCCGCTCTATTTTTCGCGCGTATTTAAGAAGCGGTTCGGCTGTTCGCCTTCGGAATACCGGGCAGTGAATCCGGCTGAAAAAACGGCCCTGTAAAAAGTGTATCGGGCCGATTGACACGCCCGTGCGCCGTGCGTATATTCCGGGCTTCTTTTTGAGGGCGATTAGCTCAGTTGGTTAGAGCACTACCTTGACATGGTAGGGGTCGAAGGTTCGAGTCCTTTATCGCCCACCATCTTCAAAACCCCGTTCCGTTTGGAGCGGGGTTTTTGATTTCGGGCATTTTACCTCGTCTTTGATGGAGAGCCGCAAT
Source organism: Kiritimatiellales bacterium (assembly GCA_003252225.1). Classification (GTDB taxonomy): domain Bacteria; phylum Verrucomicrobiota; class Kiritimatiellia; order Kiritimatiellales; family Pontiellaceae; genus Pontiella. The sequence goes on from QKFE01000261.1 coordinate 20,880, forward strand.
AAGCGTATTTCGGCGTTTATTCGCGCGGCGATATGTGGATAATCGCCGCCTTTGATTTCGGAGATGTTTATGGGCAGGCTTTTTGGAACGGACGGGGTGCGCGATCGGGCGAACCGGGGGAATATGACCGCCGAAACGGCACTGAAGCTGGGGCGGGCGGTTGCGCTCTATTTTAAGGATAGGGCTGAAGACGGCGAATTCCCGGCGATTGTGATCGGGCGCGATCCGCGGTTGAGCGGGGCGATGATTGAGTCGGCGCTGGCGGCGGGGATCTGTTCGGCGGGTGTTGATGTGCATCTGCTCGGCGAGGTTCCGACTCCGGCGGTGGCTGTTTGCGCACGCTGTACGGATGCGGTCGCCGGTTTGGTGGTTTCGGCTTCGCATAACCCGTTTTTTGACAACGGTATAAAGGTGTTCAAAGGTGACGGGTTCAAACTTTCCGACGAAGAGGAGTCGGCGATTGAAGATCTCTATTTCACCGACGAACTGGATCTGCCGGACGGGGATCAGATCGGTTCCGTTTTTACGGTTGAAAACGCGCCGGAAATTTATGCCGACTTTTGCGCGGGTCTTGTTGAAGCGGAAAACCCGCTGTCCGGATTAACGCTGGTTTTGGACTGCTCGAACGGCGCAACCAGTATTTGTGCGGAGACCATTTTTGAGCAGCTCGGTGCAGCGGTTTCGGTGATTCACGATGATCCGGACGGCATTAACATTAATGCCAATTGCGGCTCGCAGCACACGGAGGATTTGCGTGCAAAAACGGTCGAACTGGGCGCGAATGCCGGACTGGCTTTTGACGGCGACGGCGACCGGTTAATTGCCGTCGATGAAACCGGCGCGGAATTGACCGGTGATCAGATTATGGCGATCTGCGCGAAGGCGTATAAAGAATCCGGCCAACTGGAAAATAACCGGGTGGTTGCGACCGTGATGAGCAACGTCGGGTTTCACGCCGCGATGAAAGCGCTGGAAATTGAGACGGATACGGCGGGAGTCGGCGACCGTAAAGTACTCGAACGGATGCTCGAAACAGGGGCTGTTTTGGGCGGCGAGGATTCGGGGCATATGATTTTCCTCGATTGCCACACGACGGGCGACGGAATCGTTTCGGCCATTAAGCTGCTGCAGGCGCTGAAACAGTCCGGTCAAACGATGTCCGGACTGGCAAAAATTATGACCCCGTTTCCGCAGAAGCTGATCAATGTGGATGTGAAGGAAAAACCGCCGGTTGAAACGGTGCCGGAATTGGCGAAAGCGATTGAAGCGGCCGAGGCGGAACTGGGCGATAAGGGCCGGGTTTTGATCCGTTATTCGGGTACGCAGCCGATGTGCCGCGTGATGGTGGAAGGGCCGACGGAAGAACAGACCGGTGAAATCGCGGGGCGTTTGGCTGAAGTGGTGAAAGAGTGTATCGGTTGATGAATAAAATTCTTACAGCGGAAAATATCGAACGGACGTATAAAATCGGCCAAACCAGCCTCCGTGTTTTGAAAGGCGTTTCGCTGGATGTAAACGAGGGCGAAACCGTCTCGATTATGGGCGAAAGCGGATCGGGAAAAAGCACGCTTTTGCACGTGCTCGGGGGACTGGATACGCCGAAATCCGGAAACGTGAAATTTCGCGGCCAAAGCGTCTACGGCATGTCGGCCGGAAAACGGGCGAAATTCCGGGCGGAAAAGGTCGGGTTTGTCTTCCAGTCGTTCCACCTCCTGCCGGAACTCGACATCGTTGAAAACGTCGCGCTGCCTTCAATGGCGAAACGCGGGGAAACGGATCCCGTTGCGCGCGCAAAAGAGCTTTTAACCGAAGTGGGGCTGGGCGAACGGATCGGCCACCGTCCCGCCGAATTGTCCGGCGGTGAACGCCAAAGGGTGGCAATTGCCCGGGCTTTGATGAATGATCCGGAGATTGTTTTCGCCGATGAACCGACCGGAAATCTCGACTCGAAGACGGGTGAAAAAGTGTTGAATTATTTGTTTCAACTGGTTGAAACGAGAAGGCATACTCTCGTGCTCGTTACCCATAGTAAGGAAGTTGCTTCCCGCTGTTCGCGCGAACTTTTCCTGAAAGACGGGTTGCTGGTTTAATTTAAACAGAAGGGCGCAAAGAACGTGAAGCATTCAGCTCGCTTTGCGGACTTAGCGGTCTTGGTGTTAAATTTCCGCCGAATTACAGAGATTTTTGGAGAAATTGGAAATGAAGATTTTTTTAGGTGATAAATTGGTTGATGAAAAGGATGCCGTTGTGTCGGTGTTCGACCACGGGCTGCTTTACGGTGACGGCGTGTTTGAAGGTATCCGCGCTTATAATAGACGGGTGTTTCTGCTGGATGAGCATATCGACCGGCTTTACGATTCGGCCCGGGCGATCGCGTTGAATATCCCGATGAGCAAAGCGGAAATGGTGCAGGCGGTGGTCGATACCTGCAAAGCGAACGAGATCGTTGACGGATATATCCGGCTGGTCGTTACCCGCGGAAAAGGTTCGCTCGGTCTCAATCCGTTTCTCTGCGACAAAGCGGAGGTGATCATCATCGCGGCGGCGATTCAGCTTTATCCGCAGGAACTGTACGACAACGGCCTGCGCATCGTTACCGTCGGCACCATCCGCAATCATCCGGAAGCGATCAATCCGCGGATCAAAAGCCTGAATTATCTGAATAACGTTTTGGCGAAAATTGAAGCCATTAACGCCGGCTGCATGGAATGCCTGATGCTGAACCACAAAGGGGAAGTGGCGGAAGCTTCCGGCGATAATGTTTTCGCGATCAAAAACGGGGTGATCACCACTCCGCCGAGTACCTGCGGCGCGCTCGAAGGGCTGACCCGCAATAAAGTCATCGAACTGGCGCGAAAAGCCGGCTACGAAGTCCGCGAAGCGACGATGGCCCGTTATGACCTTTATGTGGCCGATGAGGTCTTTTTGACCGGCACGGCGGCAGAAATCATTTCGGTGGTCGATATTGATAAACGGGTGATCGGAATCGGAAAACCGGGCGAAATAACCGGAAAACTGGCCGAACTGTATCACCAATGCGCCAATTCCGAAGGTACGCCGATTCTTTAATTGGCGATTTTTGATTGAAGATTTCTGATTACTGCGAAGGATTGCCGCCTTTTTTTCTAAGTCAGCAATCTGAAATCTAAAATCGAAAATAGTTGAGCCGAAACGGCTCAACGATCTACCCTTCCTGTTGTCTTAATTAGGAAACAGGATTTTTGAATGAAATGTGAATGCTGTCATGAAGCGGAAGCGACGATCCATCTGACGCAGGTGATCGACGGTGAAGTGAAAAAGCTGAATCTCTGCCAGATTTGCGCGCAGGAAAACGGAATAGATCTCAACTCCCCGATATCGATAACCGATGTGCTGCTCGGGCTTGGTGCTGCACAACAGAGCAGTCTGCCCAAGCAGAAAAATATGTCGGAATTTGATCTCAGCTGTAGCCGGTGCCAAATGACGCGCGCGGAATTTAAAAAGCGCGCGCGGCTCGGTTGTCCGGAGTGCTACAACGCGTTTATGGGCGAACTGAGCGCCATCACGCAGGCGATGCATCACAGTCGCCAGCATGTTGGTAAAATACCGGCGCGGCAAGGCAACGAGGCGCGGGTTACCGCCCAGATCGCCGCCCTTCAGAAGGATATTGAGACTGCGATTGCCAAGGAAGAGTATGAAAAAGCCGCGAGTCTGCGCGATAAAATCAAGGCACTAAAATGTTGCGTGCAGCGTTCCGAGGGAGGTGCCCAATGACGTTGGACGATATGGTTCGCCGCCACGGAAGCTGGCTCGAAGCAGGGATTGATGAAGGGCCGGTGGTGAGCAGCCGCATCCGGCTGGCGCGCAATATTGAGGAATATTCGTTCCCCGGCTGGGCCAGCGAAGAGGAAAAATATGCCGTCTGGAAACAGTCGGAGGAAATTTTCAATTCGCTCGATCAGCACTACATCAACTGGAGCATGACCGATACGCCCCGGCTCGATAAGGAAATCCTTTTTGAACGGCACCTGATCAGCCAGGATCTGGCGCGGGAGGATGACAGTTGCGGTGTTTTTGTAACGCCGAATGAATGCATCTCGGTAATGGTCAACGAAGAAGACCATATCCGCATCCAGTCGCTCCAGCCCGGTTTGAATCTGGAGGAAGCGTGGCGCGCGGCGGATAAGGTCGACGATCAGCTTGAGGCCGAACTGACCTATGCTTTTTCGCCGAAAATGGGTTATCTGACTTCGTGCCCGTCAAATGTCGGCACAGGGATGCGGGCATCTGTCATGCTGCATCTGCCCGGACTGGTGCTGATGGAAGAGATGGATCCGGTTATTAACGGGATTTCAAAAATCGGGCTGGCTGTACGCGGTATGTGGGGCGAAGGCACGGAAGCCGCCGGCAATATGTTTCAGGTTTCAAATCAGATTACCCTCGGCCGCCGCGAAGATGAAATTATCAGCCATTTGGAGCAGATTGTCCTCGAACTGATCGAGCACGAAAACAATGCCCGTATCCGGCTGATGAACGATCGTTCGCTGATTGTTGAAGACCATGTGGCCCGGGCGTTCGGAATCCTCTCGAATGCGCGGCTGATTTCGAGCGGTGAAGCATTGAACCTGCTTTCGACGCTGCGGCTTGGGCTCGACCTCGGAATGCTCGACCAGTTTTCCCGGCGGCAGCTCGATACCCTCTTTATTTCCATTCAGCCGGCTCACCTGCAAAAGCTCGAAGCCAAAGCGCTGGAGCCGGAAGAGCGGGATGTTGTCCGCGCCGAAATGTTGCGCGACTTTATGGATAATGCTACGGAAGACGACGGTTAAATAAGGAAACACAGGCGGATTTATGGATAATTTTACACCACGCGCTCAACAGGTTCTTCAGCTGGCTCGAAAAGAGGCTGACCGGTTCAATCACGGCTATGTCGGCACCGAGCATATCCTTCTCGGGCTGATCGCCCTCGGCCACGGCGTTGCAGTGAATGCGCTGCAGGCGTTGGGAATTGATTTGGCATCAGTACGGATGGAAGTTGAAAAAGCGGTCGGTACCGGCCCCGAAACCAAAACCATCGGAAATATTCCGTTCACTCCGCGCGCAAAAAAGGTGCTGGCGCTTTCGGCCAGTGAAGCGCGCGGTTTGGGCCATAGCTATGTCGGTACTGAACACATTCTTTTGGGGCTGCTTCGCGAGGGCGAGGGGATTGCCGCCCGTGTGCTCGAAAATCTCGGAGTGGATCTCGATGAAACCCGCTACGAAATCATGAAAACCCTCGACCCGGATTACGACCCCGCCGCCGAAGGCGAATACGAGGAAGAGGATGAGCGCGATGCGGGAATCGCCAGCCAGCAGCAGCGCGGTAAAGGCAAATCCAAAACCCCCGCGCTGAACACCTTCGGACGCGATCTGACCAAACTGGCCAAAGACGGCGAACTTGACCCGGTGATCGGCCGTAAAGATGAAATCGAACGCGTTATCCAGATTCTCTGCCGCCGTACCAAAAACAACCCGGTTCTGCTGGGCGAAGCCGGCGTCGGAAAAACCGCTATCGCCGAAGGGCTGGCGCAGGCCATTACCGACGGGAATGTGCCGGATTTGCTGGTCGATAAAAAAGTCATCACGCTCGACCTCGCGCTGATGGTTGCGGGCACAAAATACCGCGGCCAGTTTGAAGAGCGCATCAAAGCCGTGATGGATGAAATCCGCAAAGAGAAAAACATCATTCTCTTCCTCGATGAACTGCACACGATTGTTGGCGCCGGTTCCGCCGAAGGGACGATGGATGCCGCCAATATTATCAAACCCGCGCTCTCCCGCGGCGAACTCCAGTGTATCGGCGCAACCACACTGAAAGAATACCGCAAGTACATCGAAAAAGACGCCGCGCTCGAACGCCGTTTCCAGACGGTCAATGTGAAAGAACCCACCATCGAAGATGCCGTGCAGATTATGAAAGGGCTGCGCGCGAAATATGAAGAACACCACCACGCGCAGTTCACGGATGCCGCGCTTCGCGCCGCCGTTGAATGTTCTTCCCGCTATCTGCCGGATCGCTTCCTTCCCGACAAAGCGATCGACCTGATTGACGAGGCCGGCGCCCGTGCGCGTATCGGCAGTATGAGCCGTCCGCCCGAACTCAAAATGCTCGAAGAAGACATTCTGATGTACGAGAAAAAGAAAAACGACGCCATCCACGAACAGAAATTTGAAAATGCCGCCAACTACCGCGATCAGGAACGGCAGGCCAAAGAAAAGCTCGAAGGCCTGCTCGAAAAATGGCGGAAAGAGCGCGATGAAAACCGCACCGTTGTCACCGATGAAGACATTATGGTTGTCGTCTCCAAATGGACCGGTATTCCGGTTATGAAAATGGGCGAAAAGGAGATGGCGCGTCTGCTTCGAATCGAAGAAGTCGTCGGCGAACAGGTGGTCGGCCAACAGGAAGCCGTCAGCGCCATTGCCCGCGCACTGCGCCGTTCGCGCGCCGATCTGAAAGACCCGAAACGTCCGATCGGCTCCTTCATATTCCTCGGCCCGACCGGCGTCGGAAAAACCCTGCTGGCCAAAACACTCGCCGAATTTATGTTCGACGATCCCGAATCATTCATTCAGATCGATATGTCCGAATACATGGAAAAATTCAATGCCTCCCGTTTGGTCGGTTCGCCTCCGGGCTATGTCGGCCACGAAGAGGGCGGCCAGCTGACCGAGCGCGTGCGCCGTCGGCCCTATTCCGTTGTGCTGTTCGATGAAGTTGAAAAAGCCCATCCCGACGTGATGCACATGCTGCTCCAGATTATGGAAGAAGGCCGCCTGACCGACAGCCTTGGACGCAGTGTCGATTTCCGCAACACCGTCGTCATCATGACGTCGAACCTCGGGGCGCAGGAGGTGAAGAAAGCCGGTGCGCTCGGTTTTGCGCCGTCGAACGAAGAGGTCGATTACAAAAAGCTCAAAGAGCTGATGATGGCGATCGCGAAGCGTACCTTTAAGCCGGAACTGCTGAACCGCCTCGACGATATGATTGTTTTCCGCGAACTGAACCGCGACGATCTCGAAACCATCATCAACCTTGAACTGGCGAATATTCAGAACCGGGTGCTGGGGCGGAATATTGAACTGAAAATTTCTAAACCGGCCCGCGACTTCCTGCTCGAAAAAGGATACGACAAAGCCTACGGAGCCCGTCAGCTCCGCCGCACTGTCGAGCGTTACCTCGAAGATCCGCTGGCGGAGGAAATCCTGCGCGGCGTCATCGAAAACGATTCCGTCGTTATGGTGAAAGCCACCAAAACAGGCCTCACCTTCAAAGGCGCTCCCGCCGCCGTTGAAGAATCCGCAACAGAGGAATAAGCCAGTTTAAAATAGGCGGCGTTCGGAAGAGAAGCTGGCATCTGTTCCGGGGGAATGAAAAACGTGGTTCTTTGCGAAAAGGCCACGTTAGTGTTTTCCCGTAGACGAAAAAGCCCGCGCCCCAGTCAGGTTGACATCATCAACCAGGCTTCGTCTGCGTTTTGGGGGTTGATTTTTTATAGGGGTGAAAATAACCTCGGCCCCTTTTACGGAGAGAGAAAATGCGCGAATTTGCAACGTTTGAAGAGAAGCTTTCGGCCTGGACGGCGGAGTCGATGAAATCTGTTTTCGGGCTGGATGAGTCGGAAATCCATCTGGGTGTTTCGCCGACGAATAATGAGCAGTTCGGCGATTATCAGTGCAACGCGGCGATGGCGCTTTCTAAAGCGTTGAAAAAGGCGCCGCGCCAGATTGCGCAGGAGTTTGTGGAAGGGGCCGTATTGCCGGACTTTATTGATCGGGTTGAAATCGCCGGGCCGGGATTCATTAATTTTTTTCTCTCGAACAGCGCGGTTGCCGGATATATCCAGTCGCTCGAAAATGATGCCAAACTAGGCGCTGAGCCGGTGGGTGAAGGCAAAACGGTGGTCATTGATTATTCGAGTCCGAACGTGGCGAAACCGATGCATATCGGGCATATCCGTTCGACGGTGATTGGAAATTCGATTGACCGGCTTTACCGTTTTCTCGGTTATAATGTGATTGCGGATAACCACCTCGGCGACTGGGGCACCCAGTTCGGTTTAATGCTGGTCGGATACCGCGCATTCGTAAATGAAGCGGCATTGGCGGAAGCACCGGTTGAAGAGCTGGAACGTATTTATGTCGCCAGTTACAACAAGTCGAAAGAAGACGAAACGTGGCGGGAAAAGGCGAAAACCGAATTGGTGAAACTACAGCAGGGGAACGAAGAAAACCGGGCGCTGTGGAAAAAATTTATCGAACTTTCGATCGAGGAATTTGACACCATTTATAATCGGCTCGGCGTGAAATTTGACCTCTATCGCGGCGAGAGTTTTTATAACGACCGTTTGCCGAAAATCATCGAACAGCTCGAAGCAAAAGAACTCGCAAAAGAGAGCGATGGCGCGCTGATTGTTGATCTGGAAGAGGACGGTATGCCGGTCTGCATCGTCCGGAAAAGCGACGGCGGGTACAACTATGCCACAACCGATTTAGCGACGGTCGAATCGCGCATCGAAGAGTTCAGTCCGGAGCGGATTATTTATGTGACGGATGAACGTCAGCAGCTTCATTTTAAACAGTTTTTCAAAATCTCTGAAAAGCTCGGGCTGGAAGCCAATCTGGTGCATGTCTGGTTCGGGCTGATGCGGCTGCCGGAAGCAACGTTTTCAACCCGCGAAGGCAACGTAATTAAATTGGCGGCGTTGCTGGATGAAGCGGAAGCGCGCGCGCTTGAACTGGTCAAATCGAGCAGCCCGGATATGCCGGAAGCGCAGCAGAAGGATTTGGCGAAAGCGATCGGGATCGGCGCCATCAAATATACCGATCTCAGCCAGAATCCGCAAAGTCTGGTGACATTCACATGGGAAAAGGCGCTGAATATGGAGGGGGAGGGTAATTCCGCGCCGTATCTGCAATATGCCTATGCCCGTATTTCATCGGTGAGCGATAAATATAAGGCACAGTTCCCGGACTCCGATTTGAACCGTTATCCGCTGGTAATTGAGCACGAACTTGAGCGCAGGCTGGCCATTAAGCTTGCGCGTTTCCCGGCGGCGGTCAGCGGCGCGGCGGATAATTACCGTCCGAATATTCTGGCGGATTATCTTTATGACCTCGCCCAGATTTACAGCAGCTTCTATTCAAACGTCCCGTTTCTGAAAGCGGACGAGGGCGTGCGCGAAAGCCGTATCCGCCTTTGCCGGTCAATCGCTGCGGTGCTGAAACAAGGGCTCGATTTGCTGGGGATTGAAACACGCGACCGGATTTAATCGCAGATTAAACGAGCTCTCTGTTGCGCTGTTTCGCGGAGTTCATTCCCGGGCTTCGGTCGGTGCTTTTATATAACCCGATCCGGCTTTTTGGTGAGAGCCTTCACATTCTGATGTGCGGTTTTGTTTGGCAAAAAACCGTATTAATTAGACGCATTGCAATATATCAGCTTCTCCCATCCTGCCGTAGTTTGCTGACTATGGAGTGATGAAAGCATCTACAGTTGGATGGAGGTTTGGGATGAAAAATGGAAAGAAAGCCCCCGGCAAGGTAAACAAAGGAGCGCCGAGCGGATTTGTAATCAGTTTAATCGTACATGCCGCGGCGTTTCTGCTGGCCGGTATGCTGGTTGTTTTTACGGTTGTTCAGAAAGATGAGCCGAAGTTTGAACCGCCGAAGCCGGTTGACCGGCCGAAAATGAAGCTGAAAAAACCGAAGGTGAAGGTTAAGAAAACCGCCAAGCCGAAATCGACGCAGCGCATCGTCACGAAAGTGAAGAAAGCGAATATGCCGGATATCCAGCTGCCGGAAATGTCGGGACTGGGGGCTGGACTGGGCGAGGGCGTCGGCGGGTTTGACCTCGGCGGGATTGAGCTGACTCCGACAGTAATGGGCGATGATATCTCTTCCGGCAACGATCTGGTTGGAACCTTTTACAGTATCATGCGCGACCGCAAAGGCCGGCCGCTGACCTACAGCAAAGAGGAACATCAGCAGGCGATCCGCCGCTTTTTGAAGAGCGGGTGGAAAACCTCGACGCTGTCTCGTTATTATCAATCTCCGAAAAAGCTGTACGGATCGATGATCATGATTCCGGAAATGTTTTCTTCGGTTGCTCCGCAGTGTTTCGGCGAAAGCGACCGCGACAGCCAATACTGGATGGTTCACTACAAAGGCCAGATTGTTTATCCGGAAGATATCACCTTCCGTTTTGTTGCGCAGGCGGACTCCACGGTGGCTGTGCGGATTAACGGCGAAATCGTTATCGGCGGCTATTGGTACACCCATCAGGAGTCGGAGATGGGGGACATCTGGCGTTCAAATTCGGCGGATGACCGCAAATGGTGGATGGGAAACTGGACGGCGGTGGTCGGCGACTGGGTAACGCTGAAAGCCGATGAACCGGCCGATATTGAAATTCTGATTGCCGATGCCGGCGGCATCTGCTGCCTAATGCTGGCCGTGCAGGAGCAAGGGGTTGATTATGAAATTCGTCCCGGCGGCGGGCCGCGTCTTCCCGCATTTAAAACCGCCATGCCTTCCCACGATTTGCAGGACATTATTTATCGAGACATGGTCGTTGGCGAAGTCTGTCTGACCAACGGGCCGGTTTTCAATGACTTCGGAAAAATGTCGGCAGAAAAGGCAAAAGAAGCCGCAGAGCTGCTCAAGCAGGTTAACGCCGTAACCGTTGAACCGGCGGTCACCGAAGCCAATATCGAAACCCGTGACTGGACGTTTAATGACGGCAATATTTTAACCGGTTCGTTTGTAACCCGGATCGGCGATAAAGCCGTACTCAAAACAGCAGATGGAAAACAGAAAAAACTTCCGTTGGCTGCGTTCAGTGCGGCGGATTTGGAATATATCGACCTGTGCAATCCTCCGGATCTGATGGTTTCGGTTACCAGTAAAGAGGAGCCCGTCCATGCATACGAAGACGGGGCCAAAGTGGAGATTGTCGGCTACGACGCAACCTACACCGCGAAAATCCGGAAAAAAGGCGCCAAGCCCTATCCGCACGAACTCAAAGCCGAATACTACGCCATCGGAAAACAGCGCCATGCCGATGTATATATCCTGCTCGACCGGCAGGAAACCGAGTTTTCGCTGGATGAAAGCAACAACTTCTCCTTCGATTTTTCCGGCAAACCCGTACACCTGCGTCGGATTGAGCCGCGCGAGTGGGAAAACGCCGATTTCACCGTACGCGGCGAAGAGGGTTACGGAAGCCTGATTGTCGTCAAAGACAAACGCGGCGTGATTGTCGCCGAAAAAGCCTCCGCACAATGGATCCGCGATGCCTACGAAAAACTACAGGCTTTCCCCGTCGGTCGCTACATGAACGACCACGCCGAACGCGTATTCCCCGAAGGCATCCCGCGCGCGCGCTATTAACCTTCATCATATACATCCCAGCCCCATGGCGAAAAGTGATACTTGAGCCATGGGGCTTTTTTGTTCACCGGTTGTCCGGCACACTAACGCCGGTTCTGAAAATCCCTGTCAGTTGTGCCATGTAAGGGGGTGGGGCGCGGGGAGGGGGTGTTTCAAAACTTGAAACTGTAAACCTGAAATTTGAAAGCCGATTGGCCGGATTTTTTCTCCGGTTTACCCTTCCTGTTTCCTGACTATTTCGACACTTCTTCGAGCGCGATTTGTGCCCACTCCCAAAGTCGTTGAGGCTGATAACGAACCGTGGAAATATCTTTCATGATGAATTCCATATTGGCACCCCGACCGATATCAAGCACGCGGCGGATTTCCGCGCGGGCGCGCTGCGGATGCCAGTTGTCCTCCGCCAGAATTGCCGGGCTGGGCTTGATCGAATAAACCATATCGGCGCCCAGTCCGTTCATCAGCTTTTCAACATTGCACCACGCGCTGGTTGAGACCTTCCGCAGGTTCGGAATGCGTTTCAAAATTTCAGCTTTATTGTGTAGCGGTTCGCAGCAGCCGTAATAGTTCACACCCCATCGCTCCATCCAGCGCATATCGTGCTCGAGCGCAAACTCCCAGTGCATATCGGGCGAAACCTCCGAAAAAATCTGCGCGTTGGAACAGCCCCACATTTCAGACGGCTTTACATGCGCCGGTTCATTTTCGAGATTGGGCAGTGTTGAAATATAGCCGTAACCGCCGGAACCGACGCGCACATTCGAATTATCCAGCGAAAGCAGGTTCTG